>NZ_SMKJ01000046.1:0-30786 GCF_004348615.1 Micromonospora sp. KC207 | reverse complement strand
GGGTGGTGCCGTCGAACTGGGTGAAGAAGCTCCACACCACGGGCCTGGTCCAGGAGTTCTCGCCGGGCGCGAAGGGGTCGGCGGAGCCGTCCACGGCGTTGGGGGCGTGCGGGCCGTCGAACGGCGCCCAGGCCACCGGGTAGCCGGCCCGGCATCCCGAGTAGTAGGTGAGGGTGTGCGTGAGGCTGCCCGGCGCCGGCTCCGGCGGGTTCTGCGGGGTGCAGCCGTTGTTCCTGACGAACCGGTCGCGCAGCGACCGTCCGGTCGAGATCGGGATGACGTTGTCCCGGAGACCGTGGATGCCGATGTACGCGATGGGTTGGGTGCCGCCGCTGCAACCGCTCAGCTCCGCGCCGGCGTAGACCGCGACCGCGCGGAAGACCGTCGCCCGGGCGCAGGCGATGGCGTAGCTCATGCCGCCGCCGTAGCTGAAGCCCATGGCGAAGCGTTGCGTGGTGTCGACGCACAGACCTGCTTCGATCTGCCTCATCATGTCGTCGACGAAGGTGAGGTCCCGGCCGCTGGTGTTCGCCCAGCCGTTGCCGATGCCCTGGGGCGCGACGAAGATCGCCGAGTTGTTCGACAGCGCCCGGAGCCCGTAGTAGGACCAGGGGTATCCGCTGGTGCCGCCCGAGTCGACCTCGCTGGCGGTGCCGCCGTTCCAGTGGAACGCGAAGATCAACCGGTAGGGGCGGTTGCGGTCGTAGTTGTCGGGGATCCGCAGGATGAACGAACGGTTCTGGCCGCCGCTGGAGATCGTGCGCGTGCCGCTGGTCAACGTCGGGGCCTGGCCGCACCCGGCGGTCGCCGCGAGAGGAGTGACATCCTTCGCGTACGCGACCGGGCCGGCTCCGGCGGCGATCGCCGCGCCGCCGGCCGCGAGGACGAGCGCTGCCGCGCCCGCGACAGCACCGACGACGAGCCGATGTCTCAACATGGGGCATCTCCTTCTGGGGTCAGGCGTGCGGCGGGCAGGCCCCGGGGATGCGACCGACCCGCGGTACGGATGAGAACGGCGCAGGCGACGCGGAGTCACCAGGTACCGTCGCCGACGGGCAGTGTGCCGACTGGCCGGCTGCCCGCCACCGGACCGATTCGTTGCCCGCCGGGCCCGCCCTCCGGTTTGCGTCCGGACCGAAGGGGCCCCCGGTCAGCGGGTCAGCTCCCGATCCCCGCTGCTGGTTGGCCCCCCGCCACCCGGGAAGGCAGTCTCTTTACATCGATTAACGTTAACGTAATACGTGTGATGTTTGCTGTCAACGAGGGGCTGGCTCACCAGTTCGGCGATCACCGCGCGCAGTCCCACGCCGCCTCGGCCGCGCTCACGTCGAAACGCGTGCGCCCCGCGCACCACGGCGCCACGGTTCACCGCCACGGGCACCCCGCGCCCGGCTCGCCCACGTGCAGCGGGGCCGGAATGCGCACCGGCAGGTGGGATCTGGTCCGCGCTGCCCGCCTGGTTCGGCCCCGCTACTCAGCGGCCGAGCCAACCACCGTCGACCGGGATGATCGTGCCGTGCACGTAGGCCGCCGCATCGGAGGCGAGGAAGACGGTGACCCCCGCGAGGTCGTCGGGTCGACCCCAGCGGCCGGCCGGGATCCGCTCCAGGATGGCCCGGTTCCGCTCCGGTTGCTCCCGCAGCGCCCGGGTGTTGTCCGTGCCGATGTAGCCCGGCGCGATCGCGTTGACGTTGACGCCGTGCGGCGCCCACTCGTTGGCCAGCGCCCGGGTCAGCCCGGCGACGCCGGACTTCGCGGCGGCGTAGCCGGGCACGGTCACGCCGCCCTGGAAGCTCAGCATCGACGCGGTGAAGATGACTTTCCCGCTGCCCCGCCGGACCATGTCCCGGCCGATCTCGCGGGCGAGCACGAACGGGGCGGTGAGATCGACCTCCAGCACGTGGTCCCAGTCCTCGTCGGTGTGCTCGGCGGCCGGGGCGCGGCGGATCGTGCCGGCGTTGTTGACGAGGATGTCGACGGGCCGTTCGCGCTCGCCGAGCCATCCGGCCAGCGCGCGGACGGCGGCCCGGTCGGACAGGTCCGCCCGGTACGGGACGAAGGAGCGGCCGTGGGCCGCCACCCGCTCCGCGACCTCGCTGCCGGTGTCCTCCAGCGCGGCGCTCACGCCGATAACGTCGGCGCCCGCCGCCGCCAGGGCCTCGGCCATCGCCAGGCCGATGCCGCGCCGGCAGCCGGTCACCACGGCCAGCCGGCCGCTCAGGTCGAACGGGTTCACGCGTCCCCTCCACAGTCGACGAGCACCTTCACGTCACCGCCGGCGGCGAGCGCCTCAAACGCCCGCGCCACCTCGGTCAGCGGCACGATCCGGGTGATGAGCCGCTCGGCGGGCACCTGCCCGCCGTGCACCAGGCGGACCGCCTCGGCGTAGTCCTGGTGCTCGTACACCCGCACGCCGATCATCTCCAGCTCGCGCCAGAAGATCCGGTGCAGGTCCACCTCGCGCGGGGTGGGATGGATCGCCACCATGACGAGCCGCCCGCGTACGGCGAGCAGGTCGGTCGCGGTGCGGACCCCCGCGGCCGAGCCGGACACCTCGAACACCACGTCGGCGCCCGCTCCCCCGGTGGCGTCCCGGACGAACGACGTGACCTCGACCACCGCCGGGTCCACGGTGCAGAGACCGAGGTCGGCGGCGAGCTCACGGCGGCGGGGGTCGAGTTCGAGCACGGTCACCACGGCGCCGGCCGCCTGGGCGACCGTGCCGATGAGCAGGCCGACCGGGCCCGCGCCGATGACCACCGCGTGTTCGCCGGCGACGAGCCGGGAGCGCCGCACGTCGTGCACGGCCACCGCCGTCGGCTCGACCAACGCGGCGTGCGCCAGGGGCAGTTCCTCGGGCAGCGGCACCAGGATCCGCGCGGGCACCGTCCAGGAGCGCTGCATCGAGCCGGGCGAGTCGATGCCGACGAAGTTGAGCCGGTGGCAGATGTGGGTGTGGCCGGCGCGGCAGGCGGGGCACTCGCCGCACCAGTCCAGCGGCATGACGGTCACCGGTTCGCCCACCCGGCGACCGTCGACGCCCGCGCCGACCTCGGCGACGCGGCCGGACATCTCGTGGCCGATCACCGCCGGCACGCGGACCCGCTGATCCATCGCCCCGTGCGCGATGTGCAGGTCGGTGCCGCAGATGCCGGTGTACGCGACGTCGATGCGTACCTCGCCGGGACCGGGCGGCACCGCTGTGGTCTCCTCGACGACGAAGGTGTGCTTGCCGACGTAGTGTGCGCTTCGGTTCACGCGATCTCCTCGGTCAGGTGCGAACATCATGCCCCCGGGGCGTTGGCGCGGCGCGCCGACGCCTTCCCGTGGGCACGTGCCCGGACAGGACGGTGCGCACGTCCGGATCGGGTTCCGGTCGACCCGGGTCGCGGGGCCGCGACGGCGCGGGAACCACGACGGCGGCAAACGTCCGATGTCTCTATATTGGTGGGGCTGCCGCCACCCGCCGCCGACGGCGGGTCCATTGGGACAGCGATCGACGGCCCGGTCGGAAGGAGACGTGGATGGCACTGACCGACGACGCGATCGCGCGGATCCGGAGCATGATCCAGAGCGGCGAGCTGCCGCCGGGCGCACGGCTGCCGCCGGAGCCGCAACTGGCTGCGCAGATGGGGCTGTCGCGCAGTGGGGTGCGGGAGGCGGTGAAGGTGCTCGAATCGGCCCGCGTGCTCGACGTGCGGCGCGGCGACGGGACGTACGTCACCAGTCTCGCCCCCCGGCTGCTGCTGGAGGGGCTGGGCGTGGCGGTGGAGCTGCTGCGCGACGACACGCTGCTGGAGGTCGTGGAGGTACGCCGGATGCTGGAGCCGGTGGCGACCGGCCTGGCGGCGCTGCGAGTGACCGACGCTCAGCTCGCCGAGCTCAGCCGGATCCTGGAGGAGATGCGGGCGGCGGCCGACGACGCCGAGAAGCTGATCCGGTTCGACATCGCCTTCCACCAGACCGTCATCGCCGCGACCGGCAACGAGACCCTCGCATCGCTGCTGGACGGGCTGTCCAGCCGTACGGTGCGGGCCCGGGTGTGGCGCGGGCTGATAGAGGGCAACTCGGCACACAAGACGATCGACGAGCACCACGCGATCTACCTCGCGCTGCGCTCGCGTGACCAACTGCTCGCCCAGGCCAGCGCGCTGATACACGTCAACACCTCCGAGGCGTGGCTGCGTACGGTGCTCGCGGCCCAGGCGGCGAAGGCGTGAGCCGCCGCCGGCCGGGGTCATGCGGGCGGCGCCGGGGCGAGCTGCTCGACCCGCCGCGCCAGGTCGTAGGCGCGCACGGCGGTCCCGGCGAAGATCTCGTGTCGGTCCTGGGCCGACAGTGGGGGCAGCGCGGCCGTCAACGCCCGGCGCACCCCGGGATAGTCCGATCTGAGTAGGCAGACCGGCCAGTCCGAGCCAAACATCAGACGCTCCGGCCCGAACTCCTCGATCGCCGCCTCGACGAACGGACGCAGCTCGTCCGGCGACCAGTCCGGCCCGGCCTCGGTGACCAGACCGGACAGCTTGCCGGTGACGTTGGGGTTGGCGGCCAGGGCGGCCAGCGGGCCGCGCCAGCTCCGCAGGCCCGCCTCGCCCTCGTCGATGCGGGGCTTGCCCAGGTGGTCGAGGACGAACCGGAGCTGCGGCACCGCCCGGGCCGCCCGGGCCGCCGCAGGTAGCTGGTCGGCGCGGATCACCAGGTCGAACACGAGCCCGGCGGCACCGATCTCGGCGAGCCCACGCCGCACGTCGGGCCGGTCGAGGTAGTCGGGGTCCGCCTCCCCCTGCACCTGCGAGCGCACCCCGACCAGGAACTCGCCCCCGCGCAGCCGGCGGTACCGCCCGACGGTGGCGGCCACGTCGCCGGCCGCGACGTCGAGCCAGGCCACCATCGCGAGGATCGCCGGGGTGTCGGCGGCGTAGCCGAGGAACTCGGCCGCCTCGTCGGGGTGGCAGCGACCGCCCTCCACCAGCACGGTGCCGTGCACGCCGGCCGCGGCGAGCTCGGTGGTCAGATCCTGTGGGGTGAACGGCCGGCGGATGACTTCCAGCCCGGGCGCGTCGAGCCAGTCGTAGCCGCGTTCCGGCCGCCACAGGTGGTGATGCGCGTCGATGATCATGCCGTCTGCCCTCCCATCGTGGCGGGCGTGGTCGTCCACTGCGGGCCGTCCGGGTACCGGTAGTCGGCCACGGAGGTGGCGACGATCTCCGCGCTCATCCCCGGGGCGGTGGGCGCGAGGTACCGCCCGCCGCTGAGCCGGACCGGGTCGACGAAGTGCTCGTGCAGGTGGTCGACGTACTCGATGGCCCGGTCGTCGGTGCTGCCGCTGAGCGCGACGAAGTCGAACATGGCCAGGTGCTGCACCAGCTCGCACAGCCCCACCCCGCCGGCGTGCGGGCACACCGGCACCCCGAACTTCGCGGCGAGCAGCAGGACGGCCAGGTTCTCGTTGACACCGGCGACCCGGCAGGCGTCGATCTGCACCACGTCGACGGCGTCGGCCTGCAACAACTGCTTGAACATGACCGCGTTGTGCACGTGCTCGCCGGTGGCCACCTTGACCGGGGCGAGGGCCTTGCGCACGGCGGCGTGCCCGAGCACGTCGTCCGGCGACGTCGGCTCCTCGATCCAGTACGGGTCGAACGCGGCCAGCTCGCGCATCCACCGGATCGCCTCCGGCACACCCCAGATCTGGTTGGCGTCGACCGCGATGCGGATGTCCGGCCCCACGGCCTGCCGGGCGATGCCCAACCGGCGTACGTCGTCGGCGAGGTTCCCGCCGACCTTGAGCTTGATCAGCCGATACCCCTCGCGCACCGCCTCCGCGCAGAGCCGGGCCAGCTTCTCGTCGTCGTAGCCCAGCCAGCCGGGGGTGGTCGTGTACGCCGGGTAGCCCTCGGCCCGCAGCAGGCTCTCGCGCTCGGACCGGCCGGCTACGGCGCCCCGCAGCAGCCCGAGCGCCTCGTCCTCGGTGAGAGCGTCGCGCAGGTAGCGGAAGTCGACCTGCGCCACGAGCTGCTCCGGGGTGAGGTCGGCGAGCAGCTTCCACAGCGGCTTGCCCGCCCGCCGCGCGGCGAGATCCCACACCGCGTTGACGAGGCCGCCGGCGGCCATGTGCACGACGCCCTTCTCCGGGCCCAGCCAGCGGATCTGGCTGTCACCGACGAGCCTGCGGGCCAGGGCGCCCGGGTCGGCGACCAGCTCGTCGACCGGCTGGCCGACCACCATCGGGGCGAGCGACTGCACGGCCGCGACCTGGATCTCGGTGCCCCGGCCCACCGTGAAGACCAGACCGTACCCGGTGGCGCCCGCCGAGGTCCGCAGGATGACGTAGGCGGCGGAGTAGTCCGGGAACGGGTTCATCGCGTCGGACCCGTCGCGGTGCCGCGAGGTGGGGAACCGTACGTCGATGGTTGCTACGGACGAGATGAGCTCAGTCACCAGAACTCCTGGGGAGTAGAACGTCGGCCGCCTTGTGCCCCGACTCGTGGATCTGCCTCGGCGATGGGCCCGACCGGCGGGCCGGTCCGCCTCATGTCTGCGCCTTGCCCCCGGTGATGCGGGAGACCACCAGGGCCACCAGGATGACCGCGCCGTTGAGGAAGTTCGTCCACTGCGCGGGCACCCCGGCCAGGGTCAACACATTGATGATCATGAAGAGCAGTAGGACGCCGGTGAACGCGCCGAAGACGCTGCCCCTGCCGCCGTTGAGGCTGACGCCGCCGATCACCGCCGCCGCGAAGACCTGGAAGATGGCACCGCTGCCCTGAGCCGCCGGCACCGCCGCGAGCCGGCCGCTGATCAGCAGGCCGGCGAGGGCCGCGAGCACGCTGGCCACGGCGAGCGCGATCCACAGCACCCGGTCGGTGCGGATGCCCGCCGCGCGGGCGGCGTCGACGTTGCCGCCGATCGCGTAGAGCGCCCGGCCGGATCGGGTGTAGCCGAGCACCACGATCCCGGCGGCGAACAGCAGCAGCGACAACCAGATCGACGCCGGCACCCCGAACCAGGTCGCGGAGCCGAGATACGTCATCGACTCCGGCAGGGCGAAGAAGGTCTGCCCGCCGGAGATGCCGGTGAGCAGCCCACGCAGGATGATGAGCATGCCCAGCGTGACGATGAAGCCGTTGAGGCCGAACCGGACGATGAGCAGCCCGTTGAAGGCGCCGACGAGAGCACCGACGAGCAGGACGACCGGGACCGCCCAGGCGTCCGGTAGCGCGTCGAGACCGAGACCCCGGGTGAGCGCGGGGTCGACGACCAGCCAGGCCGCGATGCCGGGCGCGAGACCGAAGGTGGATTCCAGCGACAGGTCCATCTTGCCGGTGATCAGCACGATGGTCTGGGCTAGGACCAGGATGGCGATCTCCGACATGCTCTGCAACACGTTGATGATGTTGTCGGAGCTGAGGAAGACCGGGTTGACGATCGACCCGACGATCGCCACGGCGATGATCGCCGGCACCAGCGCGAGGTCACGCAGCCGGGCGATGGCCAGGCTCCGCGACGGCGACGACGGGGGCGACGGCGGCGGCGACGAGGACGCCGTGGCGGTGGACAGCGTCTCAGACATGGTGGAGATCCACCCCTTCCATGGCGGCTACCAGATCGTTGTCGCTCCAGCCGTGGGCCATCTCGCCGACGATCCGGCCCTGGAACATCACCAGCACGCGGTCACAGATCCGCAGGTCGTCCAGCTCGTCGGAGACCACGAGCACGGCGGTGCCGCGACGGCGCACGTCCTCGACGACACCGAGCAGGGTCTGCTTGGAGCGCACGTCGACACCGGCGGTCGGCGTGATGAGAACCAGCAGCTTCGGATCGCTGGCCAGCGCCCGGCCCATCACGACCTTCTGTTGGTTGCCCCCGGACAGGTCGGAGACCGGCACCTGCGGCCCGGACGCCTTGATCGCCAGGTCGGCGATGGTCCCCCGCGCCTGGGCGTCCCGCCGGGCCGACGAGATGAGACCGTACCGCCCGACACGGTCCGGCACGGTCATCGTGACGTTCTCCGCGATGGACAGCAACGGCACGAGGCCCTCCCGGTGCCGGTCCTGGGGCACCAGCCCGACTCCGGCGTCGAGGGCGTCGGGCACGCTGCCCGGACGCAGCACGCGGCCGTCGAGGGTGACGGTTCCGCCCGCCCGACGGGTCAGCCCGACGATCGCCTCGGCGACCTCTATCTTGCCGCTGCCGCCGCCACCCGCGATGCCGACGACCTCGCCCGCCCTGGCCTCCATCGACACCTGCGCGCCGGACGGGGTGACCAGGTCCCGCACCGACAGCAGCACCGGCGCGTCGGGCGGCAGGGGCGCATGGTCGGCCTCCGGCATCGTCACGTCCTCGCCGGTCATCGCGGCGACCAACTCCTGCCGGCTCAGCTGCGCCACCGGGGCGGTGACGATGTGCCGGGCGTCGCGGAAGACCGTCACCCGGTCGCAGAGCTCGTAGATCTCCTGGAGGTGGTGACTGATGAACAGGAACGTCACGCCGTGGGCCCGCAGGTCCCGGATCCGGGTGAACAGGCGGTTGATGCCTGCCGCGTCGAGCTGGGCGGTCGGCTCGTCGAGGATGATGAACCGGGCACCGAAGGACAGCGCCCGGGCGATCTCGACGAACTGCCGCTGCTCGACGGAGAGCGTCGAGGCGGGCTGACGTACGTCGACGTCGACCGACCAGGCCGCCAGCAACTGCTCTGCCGCACGCCGCAGGCGCGACCAGTGGATCAGCCCGCCCGGCCCCCGGGCGTGCCGGTTGAGGAACAGGTTCTCCGCCACCGTGAGGGTGGGGATGATCGTCGACTTCTGGTAGACGCACGCCACCCGCTGTCGCCAGGCGTCGCGGTCGGCCAGTGGCGGCGCCGGACGCCCGTCGAAGGCCACCGCGCCGTCATCGGCGGCCTGAAGGCCGGTGAGAATGCTGACCAAGGTCGACTTGCCGGCACCGTTGCGGCCTACCAGGGCGTGCGTCTCACCCCGGCGGACCACGATGCTCGCGTCGGACAGGGCGACCGTCGACCCGAATCGCTTGGTGATGCTCACCGCCTCGACGACGGGCCGGCCGTCGCCGGGCGGCCCGTCGGTCGGGCGGGGCGGGGCGGCACTCATGCGTTGTTGCCCCACAGCGACGCGTCGTCGAACTTCAGGGTGGGTTGCCCCGCGATCGGCGCGCCGTCCAGCGTCACCAGCGGTGCCGGAAGCTGGTCTTCGAGCAGGCCGTCGCGCACCTGGATGATGGTGCTGCCGTGCGTGGTCGGGCCGGGCTGGAACGTCTTGCCCTCGATCGCCGCCTGCACGTACTCCAGCCCGTACTTGGCGTACAGGTCGGCCGGCTGGCTGACGGTGGCGTCGATCAGGCCATTACCGATGTTCTTCAGCTCCTCCGGGATGCCGTCGTTGGAGACGACGAAGACGTGCTTGGGATCGGTCGGCGGCACCTGGAGCCCTCGCTGCTTGAGGATCTGGAGGGTGCCCGACAGCGCGAACGAGGACTGCATGTAGATGCCCTTGATGTCCGGGTCCGACGCGAAGCGGGTCTGCAACTTCGACGCCGCCACGTCCGCCTTCCAGTCGGTGGCCTCACCGAACACGGTGACCCCGGGAAACTCCTTGCGCATGCATTCGTTGAACGCCTCGGTGCGGTCGCGGCCGTTGATCGAGTCCAGGCCGCCCTGGAGCATGACGACCTTGCCCCGGCCGCCCAGCTTGGTGCCCAGGAACTGGCACGCCTTGATGCCGTAGGCGCGGTTGTCGGCGCGCACGACCATGAACACCTTGCCGGTGTCCGGCCGGGTGTCGATGGTGACCACCGGGATCTTCTTGCTGTCGAGCTGGGACAGTGTCGGCGCGATGGCGGCGGTGTCCTGCGGGGCCATCACCACGCCCTTCACGCCCTGGCTCATGAAGGTCTGCGCGTTGGAGATGAGGTTCGCGATGTCGTTCTGCGAGTTGGTGGCCTTGAGTTCGACGCCCAGTTCGCCCGCGTACTGCGGCACGTACTTGATGTACGAGTTCCAGAAGTCCGTGTCGGAGCGGGGATAGTCCACCCCGACGAGTGGTTTGCCGCCGCCCGAGCCGGTCTGGTCGCCCGCGTTGTCGCCGCAGCCGGCGGTGACGGTAGCCGTCGCACTGAGCAGCAGGGTCAGCCCCGCGCTCAGCAGAATTCTCCGGTTCATTGTGGTTCCTCCATATCCGGGGCGTCCCCCGATGTCGGCATCGCCGCAACCCCCGCGGATCGCGGCGACCCATACGTCGGACGGAGACTGCGAGGATCGGACGGCCGCGATGGTCCACAGCAGGGTGGGTTAGGTGAGGCCGAATTCGACGTCCTGGAACGACTCCGCCGCCGGATGCTGGCCGACCGACGCCCAGGTCTGCGAGTAGTTGCTCGGATCGGGGATGACCGCGTGAGCGGGAAGCGCGCGGATCCACCCACTGTCGGCGGCTGCGACGCCGCCCGCGCCGAGGCCGGCCAGCAGCGAACGACGGGTGAGAGGGGGGTGGGACATGGGAATCCCTCCGTACCAGGGGGTGACATGGCGGCATCCACGCGACTTAGACATCAGACGTTAAAGGTTTCCAGCGCGTAACGTCAATGGCTGGAAGTCCGGTCGAACCCGAGATCAACGCCGCCGACGAGCCGCAGACACCTCGCCGAACATCGGATACATCACATGTATGCGCGTCTCGGCAACCCGGGGCGCGCGAGCCGCCACCGAGACTCGACAGGCGGATCACCCCACGGCCGGGCGGCTGCGCGAACGCTAACATCGACAATACTGACATTGCCAGAGCGTTTCGCAGGTTCCTGACGGCCGGCGAGAGGACCGCGATCTGTCGCGTCAGGCGGTCGCGGCCGGCTCGGCGGGCCTGCCGCTCGCCTTCACCCTGGCCGGACCGGTCGGCAGGACGAGCCACACGGCAAGGCAGCGGAGCGAGCACGAGGGGGAACCCGATGGCGTGGATCTCGTTGACCACCGACTACGGTCTAACCGACGGTTTCGTGGCCGCCTGCCACGGGGTGATCGCGCGGATCGCGCCAGCCGCCCGGGTGATCGACGTGACCCACCTCGTCCCGCCGGCCGACGTGCGGCGGGGCGCGGCCGTGCTCGCCCAGACGGTGCCGTACCTGCCGGCAGGGGTACACGTCGCGGTGGTCGACCCGGGGGTGGGCACCCGCCGACGCGGAGTCGCCCTGGCCACGCCGGGCGGGACGCTGGTCGGGCCGGACAACGGCCTGCTGCCCGACGCCGCCGTCGCGCTCGGCGGAGTGACGGCCGCCGTGGAGCTGACCAACCCCGGGTGGCTGGCCCCGCAGGTGTCGCGCACCTTCCACGGCCGGGACGTGTTCGCCCCGGTGGCCGCCCGGTTGGCGCTGGGCGCGCCGCTGGCCGACGCCGGGCCGACAGTCGACCCGGCCACCCTGGTCCGGCTGCCCGAGCCGGTGGTCCGCGCAGAACCGGGCGGGTTCGCCGCCGAGGTGCTGACGGTGGACCACTTCGGCAACGTGCAGCTCGCCGCGCCGGGCGACCGGCTCGCCCCGCTTCCGGCGCGGCTGCGGGTGGCCGGGCGGGCGGCGGCGCACGGGCGTACGTTCGGCGACGCCCCGCCCGGCGCGCTGGTGGTGTACGTCGACTCGGCCGGTCTGGTCGCCGCCGCCGTGAACGGCGGCCGGGCGGCTGACGTGCTGGGCGTCGGCGCGGGCGACCTGGTGGCCGTCACCGCCGGCTGAGCGGCGGGTGGACCTGCGGCGGACCCCGGCTGGGCAGAAGGTGAAATCGGCCCACCATCGGCGTGATGCCGGGTCCTCGGTTGTGGAATGCTCTCCCGGTGGGTGTTCAGTGGGTTCCTTCGGCATGTCCATGTTGCGCCTCGCGGACCGGGGGCGGCACCTGCCCGGTCTGCTTCTGGACCGATGACGGTCAGAACGACGCCGACGCCGACGTGGTGCGCGGCGGGCCCAACGGCGAGTTGAGCCTGACCCTCGCCCGGCTCAACTTCGCCGTCTACGGCGCCAGTCACCCCCGCTACCAGGACATGGTGCGCCCGGCCCGCCCGGAGGAGCGTCCCTGAACCCGCCACGCGGCACCGGCCCGGGGTCGCCCGGGCCGGTGCCGCGCGCCGGTCAGCAGGGCGGCACGCTTCCGCCGTACACCGCCGAGACGTACGCGTAGCTGATGTACTGCCCGGCGGCGAGGCGCTGCCACCGGTTCGTGGTGCGGAACGGGCCGCTGACGGTCTGTCCCGTGACGTAGCACTGGACCGGCACGTTGGCGTACCGGGCGGCCAGGCCACGGGCGGCGTAGCCCGTCCCGGGGCCGGAGCGGACGTTGAGCGGCCCGTCGCCGACGACGGCGCGTGTCCCGGTGCCGGTCCACAGGTAGGTTACGTCGACCCAGGCGTTGGTGCTGAGCTGGAGGCCGTCCCAGAAGGTGCCGTCGGCGAGGTCGATGCCGGCCGGGTTGAGCACGGTGCGGCCGAACTGGTCCCGCCCGCCGTTGTAGCCGTGCTGGTACGCCGCCTGCGCCTCGGGCAGGCCCTGGGGAAGGTCCTTCCAGTTCTCGCGGACGGCGCTCAGGTTCCAGTAGTCGTCCCGGGTGTTCCACGGTCCCACGTCCCAGACCGGCGCGTACTCGCACCGGCTGCCGCTGGTGGTGCAGACCCGGACGGTGTAGTCGCCGGTGTCCGGTGGGGCGAGCGAGCGCCGCGAGGGCAGGGCCGCGAAGTGGTCCCGGGGCTGGACGACGTGCCCGTTGGCGGTGGTCTCGCCGACCAGGCCGATCCGGGTGGCGAAGACCCGGTAGGTGAGCCCCGGCGTGGCGGCGGCGACGGCGAGCCGGTCGGCGGTGAGCCGGACGCCGCGTACCGCCGGGGTGACGGCGGGGGTGCGGGCGGTGAGCTGCACCCGGGCCTGGACCCGGGTGACCGGCCGGTCGAAGACGGCGGCCGGGACGGCCGGCCGCCACTCGGTCCAGCCGGCGGCCCCCCGGCCGCGCACCTGGACCTCGACCGCGCCGCCCCGGTCGGTTTCCGCGACGACCTCGGCGCGGACCCGGGTGGCGGGCCTGACCAGGTCGTGCGCCCGGCTGAGGTACGTGCCCTCGGCGAGCGCGGGATGCCGGTCGAGTGCCGCCGAGGTGACGGCGCGCGGTGCCCGGTCGGCGAGCCGGAGCCGGCCGCCGGTGAAGCGGACGTTCACGTCGTCGGCGTCGACGGCGGAGAGGTCGGGGCTCCACCGCTGCGCCACCGGACCGGTTGAACCGACCAGGTCGGCCGGGGTGGCAGCGGACGGCACGGCCACGGCCCGGGCCATCGGCGACGGCACGGAAGCGCCGGCAGGCGCGGGGGCGAAGGGGGACACGAGGGCGACGGTCAGGGCGGCGAGGGTGCCGTTGAGGACGGTTGGACGGACGGTGCGTCGGGCATTTCGCATGCATTTCTCCTCAGAACTCCTCGATAGTGCAGCCAGCGGAGATTGATGGGAATAGCAGCACAAATGGCGATACATGCGAGTTCCGCTCGGGGGAGGGAGAATGGCGGGATGCCCGAAGGCGACACCGTCTGGAATACCGCCCGCGTCCTGGGGCGGGCGCTCGGCGGGGCCCGGCTGACCGCCTCGGACTTCCGGGTGCCCCGGCTGGCCGGCACCGACCTGGCCGGCTGGACGGTGCGCGAGTCGGCGAGCCGGGGCAAGCATCTGTTGCTGCGGCTCGCCGCGCCCGCGCCGGTCGGCTCGGGCGGGGTCACCGGCTGGACGCTGCACTCGCACCTGCGGATGGACGGGGCGTGGCGGGCGTACGCGCCGGGGGAACGCTGGACGGCCCGGCCCGCACACCTGATCCGGGCGGTGCTGCGCGCCCCCGACGCGGTCGCCGTGGGCTACCACCTGCACGAGCTGGCGCTGGTGCCGACCGCCGAGGAAGGCGCGCTGGTGGGACACCTCGGGCCGGACCTGCTCGGCGCGGACTGGAACCCGACCGAGGCGGTCCGCCGGCTCGCCGCCCATCCCGAGGCGACAATCGGCGAGGCACTGCTCGACCAGCGCAACCTGGCCGGGGTGGGCAACCTCTACAAGTGCGAGGTGCTGTTCCTGCGCGGCGTGTCGCCGTGGACCCCGGTGGGCGCGGTGCCCGACCTGTCCGGCACGGTGGCGCTCGCCCAGCGGCTGCTGGCGGCCAACCGGGGGCGGTGGACCCAGAGCACCACCGGGTCGCTACGCCGGGGCGAGACGAGCTACGTGTACGGCCGGCGGGCCCAGCCGTGCCGGCGTTGCGGCACCGCGATCCGCAAACGGGAGCTGGGCGAGCGGGTCACCTACTGGTGCCCGGCCTGCCAGCCCGAGCCGCCCGCATCCGCGCCCTGACCTGCGCCGACACCCGTCCCAGCGTCCGGGACGCCCCCAGATACGGGACGAATGGGTAGTTCCGCACCAGACTCCCGACGTCGCATGCTGCGGTTGAGTACTCACCGAGCGTCAACGGGTGCGCGCGGTCGTCCCGAGGGGGTGGCGGTCGCCGCGCCACGATCCGGGGAGACATGGTGCTGTTCCGCAGACTGCGCTCCAGCTTCACCGACCGGCCCGCACGTACCGGCGCGGAACCGGGGCCGACCGTGCCGTCGGCCCGGACCGCCGAGGCGACCGACGCCGACGCGACCGAAACCGCCCCGGCCAGCCTCGACCCGGCCGCCGTCCCGCGCTGCTTCGGCGCGGTGCCCAACTTCGCCGCCAGCCCGCTGCCGGTGCCAAACGGGCGCGGCGGGTTCGTCCCCGGCACCGGCCTGCGCAAGTTCGTTGACGCCCTGCCCCGCCCCGGCGAGGGGGGCCGCACCGAGCTGGGCGGGTGGCTGCCGGTGGCGATCCCGGACACGATCACCTGGCCGGGCTGCGACTACTACGAGATCGGCCTCCAGGAGTACACGCAGCGGCTGCACCGCGACCTGCCCGCCACCCGGCTGCGCGGCTACCGGCAGCTCAACCTCGGCACCGACGGCTCCGGGCATAACACGGTCGTTCCGCCCGACCGGCCGTACCTGTGCGGGCCGGTGATCGTCGCCCGGCGCGGCCGGCCGGTGCGGATCAAGTTCGTCAACCAGCTACCCACCGGCCGGGCCGGCGAGCTGTTCCTGCCCGTGGACGCGACCGTCGCCGGGGCCGGCGCGGGCCCGCTGGGCGGGCCGGCACCGTATCCGCAGAACCGGGCGGTGCTGCACCTGTACGGCGGGCAGACCGGCTGGATCAGCGCCGGCAACCCGTGGCAGTGGGTGACGCCGGCCGGGGAGATCACTCCGTACCCGACGGGGGTGGGGTTGACCCACGTGCCGGACATGCCGCCGCCCGGCCCCGGGGCGACCACCCTGTACTACCCGAACGAGCAGAGCGGCCGGTTGATGTGGCTGCACGACAACACCCTCGGCCTGTCCCGGCTCACCGTCTGCTCCGGGCAGCTCGCCCTCTACCTGCTCACCGACCCGGCCGAGGAGGACCTCGTCGCCGACGGGGTGCTCCCCGCCGAGCAGCTCCCGCTGGTGATCACCGACCGCACGTTCGTGCCGGACGACACGCAGCTCGCCGGCCAGGACCCGACCTGGGACCGGGACCGCTGGGGAGCCCGGGGCAGCCTGTGGCACCCGCACGTCTACCAGCCCCGGCAGCACCCGTACCGGCCGTCCGGGACGAACCCGACCGGCCGCTGGGACTACGGCCCGTGGACGCGTCCCACGCCGGCGGGCGGCCCGGCCGGCGCTAGGCCGGGCGGGTCGGGGCCCGACGACCGGCCACCGGTGCCCGAGGGCGGGCCCGTGCCGAACCCGCACCACGACCCCGTCGCCGATCCCGACGAGCCACCACTGGCCCCGGGCGTGCCGCACCCGTCGGCGGTGCCCGAGGCGTACGGGGACACCCCGCTGGTCAACGGCGTCGCGTACCCGCACCTGACGGTCGCGCCGAAGGCGTACCGGTTCCGGATCCTCAACGCCTGCGCGGACCGCGCCCTCAACCTCCAGCTCTACCGGGCCCGCTCCGACGGCCCGATGTGGGGCCCGGACGGCGGGCTGCTCGACGCCGACGCGGGCGAGGTGCCGATGGTGGAGGCCGCCCGCGCCCCCGGCCGCCCGCCGCACTGGCCCGTGGACGGCCGCGAGGGCGGGGTGCCCGACCCGGCAGCCGCCGGGCCGGCGCTGATCCAGGTCGGCAACGAGTGCGGCCTGCTCCCGGCCCCGGCGGTGCTGCCGAACCGGCCGGTCGGCTACCGGTACGACCGGCAGGACCCGACGGTGCTCAACGTGGACGGGCACGCCCTGCTGCTCGCCCCCGGGGAACGGGCCGACGTGGTCGTCGACTTCTCTGCCGTCCCGCCCGGGGCCAACCTGATCCTGTACAACGACTGCCCGGCCCCGCTGCCCCGCTTCGACCCCCGCTACGACCACCACACCGGGGCACCGGACCGCACCGGCGTCGGCGGCGGGCCCGCGCCGCTGCCCGGGTACGGGCCGAACACCCGCACCCTGTTGCAGTTCCGGGTGGCCGGCGAGCCGGCCGAGCCGTACGACCTCCACCGGCTGGCCGAGCGGCTGCCCGGGGCGTACGCGGCCAGCCAGCGCCCGCCGATCGTGCCCCAGCCGGCGTACGACCGCGCGTTCGGCACCCGGACGGCCCGGGACACGGTGGTGCCGGCGCACGCCATCACGGTCACCTTCACCCCGGCCGGGTCCGCCGCGCCGGTGACCCTCCCGCTGACCGTGAAGGCGGTGCAGCACGTCTTCGAGCCCGCGCACGGGCGGGTGACCGGCCGGCTGGGGGTGGCCCACCCGCACGCCGGGCCGCTGGGCTCGGCCACCCTGCCGCTGGGCCCGGCCGACCCGGCCACCGAAACCCTGGTGATCGCCGACCCGACGGTGCAGGTCGGCACGCCCGCCGACGGCACCCAGCTCTGGCGGATCAGCGGCAACGCGCCGCACACGCACCCGGTGCACGTCGGCGGCTGCGACGTGCAGGTGGTCAACCGGGTGGGCTGGGGCGGCGCGATCCGCCAGCCCGAGCCGAACGAGCTGGGCTGGAAGGAGACCATCCGGGTCAACCCCCGCGAGGACGTGATCGTGGCGCTGCGGCCGGTGGCCCCCGCCCTGCCGTTCAAGATCGGCGACAGCGTGCGGCTGCTCGACCCGACCCGGCCGGCGGGCGCGCGGATCGACTCGACGGCGGTGAGCCCGGTGGACGGGCGGCCGGCGTCGGTGGTCAACCAGCTCGTCAACATGGGGTGGGAGTACCGCTGGCACAGCCAGCTCGCCGGCCACCGGGACCAGGGCATGAGCCGACCGCTGGTGCTGCGGGTCGCCCCGCTGGCCCCGACCGGGCTGACCGCCACGCCGGTGCCCGGCTCGGCGACCGTCCTGCCGGCGATCGCGCTGACCTGGACCGGCAACGGCGGCCGGCCGCCGGCCAGCAGCCATTTGCTCCAGCGGGCCACCGACGTCGCGTTCACCGAGGGGCTCACCGCGATCACCGTGGCCGCCGCCGCGACCCGGTACACCGACGCGACCGTCACTCCCGGGGTCACCTACCACTACCGCATCCGGGCGGAGAACGAGGTGAGCTGCTCGGCCTGGTCCAACGGGGTGCCGGCGTCGGTGCGCATCGCCGCGCCCGCCGGGCTGGTCGCGGCGATCCCGCCGGCCGCCCCGCTGCGGGTGGCGCTGCGCTGGGCGAACCGCTCCTTCGCCACCGGCGTCGACGTGCAGCGGGCCACCAACCCGACGTTCACCAGCGGCCCGGCCACCACGGCGATCGGCGTGCAGGAGCAGCACGTGGACGACGTGGTGGCCCCGGACACCACGTACTACTACCGGGTGCGCACGACGTACCTCGGGGTCGCGTCGCCGTGGTCGACGGTCGCCGCCGTCACCAGCCCGCCCCGGCCGGTTCCACCCACGGACCTGGCCGCCGTCGCGAGCGCGCCCGGACCGGACACCGCGACGGTGACCCTGACCTGGGCGGCAGGCCCGCCGGGCGGGCCGGGGGCCGGGTTCCTGGTGCAGCGTGCGGTCGACCCGGCGTTCGAGCGGGAGGTGGCCGCGTTCACGGTGCACGGGCAGGAGTTCGTCAACACCGGCCTGGCCCGGGGCGGGACCTACCACTACCGGGTGCGGGCCGGCAACGTGGTCGGCAGCTCCCCGTTCACCCCGGCAATCGCCGTGACCACTCCCGACTGAGGCCGCGACCTGCCCGGCGCGGTCAGCGAGTGGGGGCGCGCAGCGGGTCGCCGACGGTGCGCAGCTCGGCCAGCGCCGACGCCACGCCGTGCAGCAGGTCCGTCGCCTCGGTGAGCCGGGACGCGGCGGCCTGCTCGCCGCCGGCCCGGCCGCCGAGGTGACCGGCGTCCGACCGGGCGTCCTCGGCCAGGTAGCCGGCGGCGGCCACCACCAACCGCTCGTACGCGGCCACCCCGCTTTCCAGTTGGGCGGCCAGCTCACCGTGGGCGTCGGCGAGGGGGGCGCGGGCATCGGCGGGGGCGAGCCGCAGGGCCCGCTCGACGCTGGCCACCCGTGCGGCCAGCTCGCGCAGCGAACGGTCGGCGGCGGCGGCCTCGGACACGGCCGGCTCGGCCAGGCCGGTCAGCCGGCCGGCCATCCCGCCGAGCGTGAGCGCGGCCCGGTCCAGCCGGGCCCACGGCCGGGCCACGCTGGTGCCGCGCAGGGCCAACCGGGACCGGACACGGCGCACCTCCGCCAGCACCCCCTGCCCGGCGGGGAGCCGCTCGACGGCGGCGGCGATCCGGGCCCGGGACCGGGCGGCGGCCTCGGCCGGGTCGAGGGCCGGGGGCGCGGGGCGCGCCGCGAGGGCACGCAGGTCGATCCAGCGCCAGGCGGCCAGCGCCACCGCGCTGCCGGCCGCGCCGGCCCAGGCCGCGTCGGGCAGCCCGAGCCCGGCGTACGGGGTCAGCACGGCCGCCGCCCCGGTCAGCCCGCCGCCCAGCACGCTCCACCGGCGGGCGGACCGCCGCAACCTGCGGAGCTGGCGGAAGTACCGTGCTCGCTCGTCTGCCACCCGTGCCTCCTCGTTCCGGCCGCCGGGTCGGGCAGTGCCGGGCCGCCCGGCCGACGGTTGCTGGTGCGCCGCTTAGCCGGCGGCGCTGCTGTCCCCGGTGCCGCGTTCCTGGCCCATGCTGGCGCGGAGCTGGTCGAGCCGGGCCGCGGCGGCCGGGTCGACGGCCGGCGCGGCCTGCCCTTGCTGCTGCCCCACGGCCGGGCGGTCCTGCCGGCCGGCGAGCTGCTCGCCGGCCATGCTGGCCCGGATCTGCTCCAGCCGGGACGACCCGGCCGAGTCCAGCGACGCCTTCTGGATCTCCAGCATCCGGCCCTCGACGGAGTTGCCGGCCAGCTCGGCCCGGCCCATGGCGGTGGCGTAGCGCTGCTCGATGCGGTCCCGCACCGCGTCCAGCGAGGGGGTGCTGCCGGAGGCGGTGAGGGACGACATCGACTCCAGCGAGCGGGCCACGCTCTCCTGCATCTTGGCCTGTTCGAGCTGGCTGAGCAGCTTCGTGCGCTCGGCCAGCTTCTGCTGGAGGATCATCGAGTTGTTCTCCACCGCCCGGCGGGCCTGCGCGGCGGCGCCGAGCGCCTGGTCGTGCAGGGTCTTCAGGTCCTCGGTGGCCTGCTCGGCGGAGACGAGCTGGGTGGCGAGCACCTGGGCGGTCTGCTCGTACTTGCCGGCCTCCGCCTCGTCGCCCCGGGCCCGGGCCTGGTCGGCGAGGACCAGGGCCTGCCGGGCGTTGCCCTGGAGCCGCTCGACCTCGGACATCTGGCGGGACAGCTTCATCTCCAGCTGCCGCTGGTTGCCGATCACCGCCGCCGCCTGCTGGACCAGCGCCTGGTGCTGGCGCTGCGCCTCCTCGATCGCCTGCTGGATCTGCACCTTGGGGTCGGCGTGCTCGTCGATTCGGGCACCGAAGAGCGCCATCAGGTATTTCCAGCCCTTGACGAACGGGTTCGCCATCTCCGCGGTATCCCCTCAGTAGAGTCGCGCCGCCCCTGCCACGCCGGGCGGTCCGGGCGGTGATCGTGCGGCGGCGACCCCCATCGTCGCAGCCCAGCGCCAGCCCGGCATTCGTACGTCACCGGTGGCACGCCACCGTCTGATCAACAGTACGCGGCGCGGGAAACCCCGACCACGTGCTCGGGCGACTGCGCGGGGCGGGTGAGATCAGGCGGCGCAGACGACGTCACGGTCGCGCTCGGCGGGACGCACCCGCGTGCGCAGGGTCGCCTTGAGCGGCGAATCCTGGTGCACGGCCACCGACACCGGGCCGCCGGAGGTGACCTGCCGGACCCCCCGGCCGGTGGACTTGCGGACCGAGGCGCGGGCCACTGGGGACGACTCCACCGGCTCGGCCGGCTCGTCCTGCACGGGCACGAGCACCCCGGGAAGCTGCTCGGCGAGCGCCACCGTGTCGCTGACCTCACGGAGCAGCTCGGAGAGGCGGGCGCCGAGGGCGTCGCAGATGGCTGCCAGCAACTCGCTGGAGGGCTCCTTCTGGCCGCGCTCGATCTCGGACAGGTAGCCCAGGCTGACGTTCGCCGCGGAGGAGACCTCGCGCAGGGTGCGGTGCTGCCCCTGCCGGCGCGCCCGCAGTGCGTCACCGATCACCCGGCGTAGCAGGACCATCCCACCTCCCCTGACGGGTCTCACCCTCCGCCGCCCCGTCGCGCCGGGCGCGGCACACCGCCCCGGCGCCGACGCCGCGTCGGAGCCTTCCCGCAACCGTACCCGTTGCCGGCCCCGGTGACATCCCACCCCGCCCCTCCATCTGGCCACGGGCTCAGCGACGAGGTGCGCCGGCGGGCTCGGTGTCGCCGTCGCCGGCTTCCGGCGCGCCCGAGGCGGTGCCCGGGGCCGCCGCGTCGATCCGCTCCACGAGCAGCCGCAACGCCTCGATCACGGCGGCGGACCGGATGTGGTCGCGCCCGCCGTCGAGGTCGAGCCGGCGCACCTCGACGCCGGCCGGCCCGGCGACCGCGACGTAGACCAGCCCGACAGGCTTGCCGTCCTGCGGCTTGGGCCCGGCCACGCCCGTGGTGGCCAGGCCCCAGTCCGCGCCGCAGCGCCGCCGGGCGCCCTCGGCCAGCGCGCGGGCCACGTCCGGGTCGACGGGGCCGCGCTCGGCCAGCAGATCCTCCGGTACGCCGGCCAGCGCCGACTTCAGCTCGGTGGCGTAGACGACCAGGCCGCCCCGGTAGACGCCGCTGACCCCGGCGATCTCCACGATCGAGGCGGAGAGCAGCCCGCCGGTGAGCGACTCGACGGTGGCCAGCGTCTCGTGCCGCTCGGCGAGGCGGTGCACCGCCCCGGCGGCCGGGCTGCCGGCCGGCCGGTGCCCGTTCGCATCAGTTCCCACGGATACGTCCCTTTCCCCGTGCCGGCCGCTCTACGCGTCCCCGCGCGCGGGGCGGCGCAGGCGCAGCGCCTGGGCGACGTAGTCGAAGCCGGTGACCACCGTGACGCCGACGGCGACGGCCATCAGCCAGGGGCCCACGGCGGCGAGCGCGGCCGGCATGGGCCACAGGTACCAGGTGATGGCCAGGATCTGGAGCGCAGTCTTGATCTTGCCGCCCCGGCTGGCCGCGATGACGCCGTGCCGGATCACCCAGAACCGTAGCGCCGTGATGCCCAACTCCCGGACCAGGATCATCACGGTCACCCACCAGGGCAGCAGATCGTACCAGGACAGCAGCAGCAGGGCCGCGCCGGTGAGCGCCTTGTCGGCGATCGGGTCGGCCACCTTGCCGACCGAGGTGACCAGGCCGAACCGGCGGGCGATCCAGCCGTCCACCAGGTCGGTGACCGAGGCGAGGGCGAAGATCAGGCAGGCCGCGATCCGCCAGCCGGCATGGGTCGTACCGGAGGCGACCACCGAGAACGCGAAGACCGGCACCAGCACCAGCCGCAGCAGGGTCAGCGCGTTGGCCGCGTTGAGCACCGGCACCCGGGCGACCACCGGCGACGGCGTCGACTCCGCCGCTGGAGTCACCGGCGTCACCGGCACGCCCCGCTCGGGCCGCCGTGGCGGACCTGGCACCGCACCACGTGGCTTCCCTGCCTCCTCAGAACCCGCCGTCACCGTGCCGCGCCGGGCGCCGCGGAGACCATCTCGTCCGGGACGGCGATCAGATCCACCCCTTCGGTGGCGGTCACCGTCGCGCGCACGAGATCGCCGGGGCGCAGCGCCGCCAGGTCCACCCCGCCGTCGGCCGGGGCGACCAGGGTGGTGGAGCCGTCCACCTCGGGAGCCTGGTGCGCCGCCCGGCCCTCGACCACGCCGTCGTCGACCGAGTCGACCAGCACCTCGACCGTGGAGCCGAGCCGCTCCTCGGCGCGCTGCGAGCACAGCTCGTCGGCGAGGGCGCTGAGTCGGTCGTACCGGCGCTTGATCGTCGCGGCGGAGACCTTGCCGGGCAGGCCGGCCGCCTCGGTGCCGTCCTCGTCGCTGTAGTCGAACACGCCGATCGCGTCGAGCCGGGCCGCCGAGAGGAACCGGACCAACTCCTCGACGTCGCCCCGGGTCTCGCCGGGGAAACCGACGATGAAGTTGCTCCGCGCGCCGGCCTGCGGGGCCAGGGCGCGGGCGGCGGCCAGCAGCTCCAGAAACCGTTCGGTGGAGCCGAAACGGCGCATCCGGCGCAGCACCGGCTCGCTGGAGTGCTGGAACGACAGGTCGAAGTACGCCGCGACGCCCGGTGTGGTGGCGATCGCCTCGACCAGGCCCGGGCGGGTCTCGGCGGGTTGCAGGTAACTCGCCCGGACCCGGACGATCCCGTCGATCGCGGCGAGCTGCGGCAGCAGCTTCTCCAGCGCCCGGGGGTCGCCCAGGTCCTTGCCGTACGACGTGGAGTTCTCGCTGACCAGCACCAGCTCCCGGACCCCCGTCTTGGCCAGCCACTCCGCCTCGGCGAGCAGCTCGTCCGGCGTACGCGAGACGAAGGCGCCGCGGAAGGCGGGGATGGCGCAGAACGCGCAGCGGCGGTCGCAGCCGCTGGCGAGCTTGAGCGACGCGACCGGGCCGGTGTCGAGCCGGCGGCGCAGCACCTGCCGCAGGTGGGCCGGGGTGTGCTCGTCGGTCTGCACGGCGGCCCGGGAGGTGCCGTGGCCGGGCAGCGAGACGGCGCTGTCACGCCGCGCGACCGGGGTCAGCGGCAGCAGCTCGCGCCGGTCGCGCGGGGTGTGCGCGTCGAGCGCCTCGCCAGCGACGACGGCGTCGAGCCGGGCGGCGATGTCGGGGTAGTCGTCGAAGCTCAGCACGGCCTGGGCCTCGGGCAGGCTCTCGGCCAACTCCCGGCCGTACCGCTCGGCCATGCAGCCGGCGGCGACCACCTTCGCGCCGGTGTCGGCGGCGGCGAGCAGCGTCTGGATCGAGTCCCGCTTGGCCTTCTCCACGAAGCCGCAGGTGTTGACGACCACCACGTCGGCCCCCTCACCGTCGGTGGTGACTTGCCAACCGTCGGCGTGCAGCCGGGCGGCCAGCTCCTCCGAGTCGACCTCGTTACGGGCGCAGCCCAGTGTCAGCAGGGCAACGCGGCGAACGGCGGGAGACGACAGCCCCAGGTCACGGCGCGGCACCGAAGGCGGCGAACTGGGGGCGTCGGAAGAGGAGGCGGCAGACACCATCCGAGGGTACCGGGGGCGGTGCTACGGTCGCCGCGCGGAGGTGACACCAGATGGCCTGGATCGTCCTGGTGGTGTCCGGGCTCCTGGAGACGGTGTGGGCGGTCGCCCTCGAACGCAGCGCCGGCTTCACCCGCCCCCTCCCCTCGGTCGTCTTCGCGGTGTCCCTGCTGCTCAGCATGGCCGGCCTGGCGTACGCGCTGCGCGAGATCCCGGTCGGCACCGGCTACGCGGTCTGGGTGGGCATCGGCGCGGTCGGCACCGCGCTGGTCGGCATGCTGGCGCTGCACGAGCCGGCGAACCTGCCCCGGATCGTCTGCCTGCTGCTGGTCGTCGCCGGGGTGGTCGGCCTCAAGGTCTTTCACTGACCGACCTGTGCGCCGCCGACGGCTGTCCCGACGGCCGCCCGCCGCCCCGACACGCGGGCGGTATCGGCCCGCACGCGTAGTTTTCGGCCCCGCTGGGTAGTGACCGGTCGACGGAAGAACCAGGCTCACCACGGAGGACGTCATGGCCGACACGCACACCACCACCCGCCCGCGCACCAACGCCGCCCGGATCTGCACGATCGTCGCGTTCGTGTTCGCGGCCCTCGCGGTCTTCGTGTCACCGCTGGTCTTCGGCCTGCTCGGTGTGATCCTCGGCGTCGTCGGCGCGGTCCTGGGCGACAAGCCGCTCGGCTGGTACGCCGCCGCCGCCAGCGTGGCCGGCGCCGTGCTCGGCATGATCCTCAGCGCGGTGATCCTGAACGCCTGAGCCAGCCCACCCGCGACCGCAGGGGCCCGCCGGATCGGCGGGCCCCTCGCCGTCGCCGCCGCATCGACCGGCCCGCGCCGGGCAGGGCGTGCGCTAGTCGTTCGCGCCGCCCAGGCCGGCGAGGACCTCTGCCAGCTCGTCCGGCTTGACCAGCACGTCGCGGGCCTTCGAACCCTCGGACGGGCCCACCACGCCCCGGGTTTCCATGAGGTCCATCAGCCGGCCCGCCTTGGCGAAGCCGACCCTCAGCTTGCGCTGGAGCATCGACGTCGAGCCGAACTGCGAGGTGACCACCAGCTCGACCGCCTGCACCAACAGGTCCAGGTCGTCGCCGATTTCCTCGTCGATCTTCTTCTTGCTGTCCTGCGCCGGGGCCAGCACGTCCGGCCGGAACTCCGGCTCGCGCTGGTCCTTGCAGAACTTCACCACGTCGGCGATCTCGCGCTCGGTGACCCAGGCCCCCTGGATCCGGATCGGCTTCGACGCGCCCATCGGCAGGAAGAGGCCGTCGCCGCGCCCCAGCAGCTTCTCCGCGCCCGGTTGGTCGAGGATGACCCGCGAGTCGGCCAGCGACGAGGTGGCGAACGCCAGCCGGGACGGCACGTTGGCCTTGATCAGGCCGGTGACCACGTCCACGCTGGGCCGTTGGGTGGCGAGGACCAGGTGGATGCCGGCGGCCCGGGCGAGCTGCGTGATCCGCACGACCGAGTCCTCCACGTCGCGCGGCGCGACCATCATCAGGTCGGCCAGCTCGTCCACGATCACCAGCAGGTACGGGTACGGCCGCATTTCCCGCTCGCTGCCCGGCGGGGCCTTGATCTCCCCGGTGCGCACCTTGCGGTTGAAGTCGTCGATGTGCCGGACCCCGTTCGCGGCGAGGTCGTCGTAGCGCATGTCCATCTCGCGGACGACCCAATCCAGCGAGTCGGCCGCCTTCTTCGCGTTGGTCACAATCGGGGTGACCAGGTGCGGGATGCCCTCGTAGCCGGTCATCTCGACCCGCTTCGGGTCGATCAGCAGCAGGCGCACCTCGTCCGGGGTGGCCCGGGTGAGGATCGACACGAGCAGGCTGTTCAGGCATGACGACTTGCCAGCACCGGTGGCGCCCGCGATCAGAATGTGGGGCATCTTCGCGAGATTGGCCACCACGAAGCCGCCCTCGATGTCCTTGCCGAGCGCGACCACCATCGGGTGGTGGTCGCTGGTGGCGGCGCGGGAGCGCAGCACGTCGCCGAGCGCCACGTTCTCCGGGTCGGTGTTCGGGATCTCCACGCCGACGGCGCTCTTGCCCGGGATCGGGCTGAGAATGCGCACGTCCGGGGACTTCACCGCGTACGCGATGTTGCGGGAGAGCTGGGTGATCCGCTCGACCTTCACGCCCGGGCCCAGCTCCACCTCGTACCGGGTGACCGTCGGACCCCGGGTGAAGCCGGTGACCTCGGCGTCCACACCGAACTGGTCGAACACGCCGGTGAGCGCGGCGATCACCTCGTCGTTGGCCTTGCTGCGGGTCTTCGGCGCGGCACCGCCGCTGAGCAGGTTGGCCGGGGGCAGTGTGTAGTCGCCGGACAGACCGGTGAGCGCTAGCTGCTCGGCCCGGGTGGGCGGTGGCGAGTGCTCCGGCGGCTCGACCGGCTTGCGGGTGGCGGGCACCTTCGCCGGGGGCTTGCGGGGCAGCACCACCGTTTCCTGGAGGTCGGCGCCCTCGACCGCCTCCCCGTCGAAGTCGTCCGGGTCGGGCAGCGGAGGCGCGGCGCGCTTGGCCGGGCGGCGGCGGGCCGGCTTCCTCTCGCCGGCCTCCGCCTCGCCCTCTTCGGCTGCCGGCGGCGGGCCCACCACCGCGCCGGCGAGCAGCCCCAACCGCTCCGGGATCTTGTTGATCGGCGTGGCGGTAACCACCAGCAGGCCGAAGACGAGCAGCAGGATCAGCAGCGGCACCGCCACCCAGGCCGTCACCGCGGTTTCCAGCACGTCGCCGACGCCCGCGCCGATCAGGCCGCCCGCGTAGTCACGCTGCACCGAGTCCACCGGGTTCTGTCCGATGTGCAGCATCGCCGCGGTGGCGACCAGCATGGACCCCCAGCCGACGAGGCCCCGACCCCGGTGCTCCGGGTCGGCCGGCGTGCGCATGAGCCGCCACGCGCCGATCGACAGCAGCACCGGCACGACGATCGAGATGGCGCCGAGGAAGAGCCGCACGGTGTCCGCGAGCCGGGCCCCCACCGGACCGGCCCCGGAGAACCAGAGGGCCACCGCGCTGAGCAGGGCCAGACCGAGCAGCAGCAGGCCGGCACCGTCGCGACGGTGCTCGGGGTCGAGGTCGCGGGCCGAGGCGGCCTGCCGGCCGGCGGCCCGCACCGCCCAGCCGACGCCGTTGGCGAGCCCCATCCACACCGCGCCGATCGCCCGACCGACGTGGACGGCCAGGCCGGGCCGGGCGGCGGTGCGCCGCCGGGGCGCCGCCCTGGTGGTCTTCTTCGCCGGCTGACGGGCACGACTGTTCGTGGTGCCGCGCGGCGACGCGCCGCGTCGCCGGCTCGCCTGAGAGGTACGGCCCGCCATAGAGTCACCGTAACGGCGGGACCCGGCGGATCGCCGCTTTTCCGGGTCGTGTCCGCGCGTCGCAGCACGGGCGACGCCGCCTGTTGTGTTATTCGCCTCAGAAGGGATGCCCGATGGCGTCGCCCGAGATCGAGGACGGCCCGGACGGCCCCCTGGCCGGGCATCCCGGGGCGCTGCGGCCGTTGACCGACGAGCTGATCGCCGCCGTGCTGCGCCACCGGGGTGTCACCGTCGTGGCGGATCCGGTGGGCCGGCTGGTCGGCCGCTGGGACGACGGTCTCATCTGGTTCCTGCGGATCGGCGCGGCCGGCGAGATCCTCCAGGTCCGCACCATAGCCGCGCCGACCTTCCCCATCGAGTACGTGCCGACCCTGCACGCCTTCTGCAACGCCTGGAACCACGACCGGTACTGGCCCAAGGCGTTCGTGCATGTGGACGACGACGGGCGGGCCCTCGTCTGCGGCGAGGTGATCGCCGACCTGGAGCGCGGGGTGACCCCGCACCAGCTCGACCAGTTGCTCGACTGTGGCATCTCGACCGGCTGCCAGCTCGCCGCCGCCGCCGGGCAGCTCGCGGGCGGGGCGCGGCCGTGACCGGCGAGCCCGGGCAGCCGCGCCGGTGGGACGACCGGCTGGCCGGCCGGTGGGACGACCGCCGGATGGGCCGGGCCCGGGGGCCGGCGCGCGCCGACCGCGGCCCGGCCGAGGCGCTGGCCGCCGCCGGCGACCTGCCCGACGGGGAGGAACGCGCCGCCGAGCTGGAACGGATCGCCTCGGCCGCCGACGCGGCCGGCGACCTGTCCGTCGGGCTGGATGCCCGGTTCGCGCTGATCGACCTGTACCTGCGGCGGGGCGAGCGGTGGCGGCTGTTCGAGCCGGTACGCCGCTGCCGGGAACTCCTCGACGCCGCGCCCGAGCCGGCCGGCAAGCGGGCCGCCGAGCTGCGCCGCTACCAGCGCTTTGCGGTGGAGGCCGGGTTCGCCACCCCCCGGGTCGGGCTGGGCCAGGCCCGCGCGGCGCTGGACGACCTGGCCCGTACCGCGCCCGACGACCTGGCCCGTACCGCGCCCGACGGCACAGCCGGCGACGCGCCGGTCACCGGCCTGGTGGCCGAGCTGCGCTGCCGCCTTGCCGACCACCTCGGCGACGAGCAGGCGGCCCGGCGCTGGTACGACCGCTGGCGCACCGCCCCCGCCGACCCGGCCGCCGGCTGTCCGGGCTGCGCCCCGTCGCGTCGGGCCGACCTGCTGGCCGGCTGGGGCGAGTGGGCGGCGGCGCTGGCGGAGCTGCGTCCGGTCCTCGACGGCCCGTCGGCGGCGGCCCCCGCCGACCGTGCGGCCGGGACCGGGGCCGAGGCGGCGACCGGGGCCGAGGCGGCGACCGGGGCGTACTGCACCGACCAGCCCGAGCGGGCGCTGGCCGGGGCGTTGCTGCCGCTGCTGCGCGCCGGCGAGCCCGTGCGGGCGGGCCGGGCGCACGTCGTCGCGTACCGGCGGCACCGGCGGGAACGGACGGCCTTCCCGTACCTCGCCGCGCACCTGCGGTTCTGCGCGCTGGGCGGGCACCTGGACCGGGGGCTGGACATCCTCGCCGAGCAGCTGCCCCGGCTGGACCGTCCGTCCGACGACCTGGCCGCGATGGAGTTCGCCGCCGTTGGGGCGCTGCTGTGCGCCCTGGCCGTCGAGGCGGGGCGGGGGGACCGACGGATGCCCGGCCCCGCCGGCGACGACATCGACGTGGCCCGGCTAGGCGGGCTGCTCGCCGAGCTGGCGACCGGGCTCGCCGGGAGCTTCGACGCCCGCAACGGCACCGGGCACCAGTCCGGACGGATCGCCGCCCTGCTGGCCGAACGGCCGGTCGCCGACCCGGTCCCGCTGCCCACCGACGAGGCGGACGACGACGGCGAGCCCGACGGCGGCGACGACGGTGAGGGCGGCGACGGCCCGGTGGGGCGGGAGGTTGGGCGGGAGCTGGCCGAAAACGAGTTGGGGGCGCTGACCGTGGCCATGGTCACGGCGGCCCTGGACCGGCGCGGCGACGCCTGGACGATGCGCGGTCCGGCGGTAACCGGGCGGTGGGGGCCGGCGGTGATCGAGTTCCGCCAGGCCGGCGAGCGGGGCGAGATCCTGCACGCCCGGGTGCTGGCCACCCGGCGGCTCCCGGCGGGACGTCGCGCCGAGGCGTACGCGTTCTGCAACGCCTGGAACCACGACCGGCTGCTGCCGAAGGCGTACGCGCACGACGACGGGAGCGGGGAGCTGGTGCTGGCCGGCGACGTGACCACCGACCTGGCCCACGGGGTGGCCCCGGCGCAGCTCGACGTGCTGGTCACCGCGACCGTCGCCACCGGCGTCACGTACGCGGAGGCGGTCGCGGCGCTGCCCTGACCGGCCCGACCCGACCCGGTGCTGTCCCGGCCCACCCGATGACCTCTCGACCGGCCCGGGGTTGCCGGGCCGGTCGGGGCCGGGCTCAGCGCCGCAGGCGGCGACCGCCCTGGGTGCCGTCGGCGGTGAGCAGGGTCAGGCCGTTGACCCGGAGGATCTCGTTGACCGGCTGGAAGAAGGTGACTCCGCCGACCGTGCAGTCGCCCGCGCCGCCCGAGGTGACCCCCTGCGCCTGGTCACCGGAGATCCACGACCCGCCGGAGTCGCCCGGCTCGGCGCAGACGTTGGTCTGGGTCAGGCCCGTGACGGTGCCCTCGGGGTAGTTGACCGTCGCGTTCTTCGCCTGGATCACCCCGCAGAACGCCCCGGTGGTGGAGCCGGAGCGGCAGATCGATGCCCCGACCGGTGCCTCCCGGGAGCCGTTCACCGGCACCGCGCCGCCGTTGAAGTCGTTCACCACGGGCTGCGGCTGGAAGTCGCCGGTGACCCGAACGACGCCCCAGTCGTCGCGGGGGAAGGACGACGCGGCGAAGACGCCCTGCGGGGAGCCGTCCAGGCCGCTGGAGCGGTCCCCAACCTGGCCGCAGTGCCCGGCGGTGACGAAGCCGCCGACCACGGCGAAGCCGACCGAGCAGCGGGAGTTGCCGTTGATCAGGAAGGCGTCGCCGCCCTGAAGGTCGGCGAGCAGCCGGGGGGCCCGCGTCGAGCTGACCACCCGGACCGTCGACGCCGGGAGCCCGCTGGCCGCCGCGAACCGGCGACCGGCCGTTTCCTGGCCCGCCCGGGCCACCACCACGACGGAGTTGGTGGGCGGGTCGACGTACCAGCCGGTGATGGCCCGGCCAGCCGCGCCGCCGGACCGGTCGAGCCGGGCCTTCATGGTGTCCAGCTCCGCCACCCCCCGGGCGACCTGCTTCGGCACCGCGCCGGCCGCGCGTACGGCGGCGGCCCGGCCCGGGTCGGCGACCGCGACGGTGAGCGTACGGCCGTCGGCGCCCAGCCAGCTACCGCCGTAGTCCTCGCCCAGCTCGGCCCGGAGCTTCTCGACCGTGCCGGCGGCCCAGCTCTCGGTCTTGAGGCGCTGCACCGCCTGCTCGCGGGTCAGCGACAGGTCCCGGCTCATCGCATCCACGACCTTCTGGTCCACCCCGGCCGGGGCGGTGGCCCGCCCGGAGTCCCCGGCCGGCGGCGCGGCGCCCTCCCCGGCGAACGACGGCAGGGCCACGGCCGCCGCCGCTCCCGCCGCCGCCACGAGTACGCCGATGGCTGTCATCCGTCTGCGGTCCATCCGCCACGCTCCTCCCGGCCGGCGCGGGTACGCCTGCCGCGACGGAGTACGGGGCGGACCGCCGGACGGTTGAACGATCGACCCGGAACAATTTTTTTAGTTCCGGTTGAACCGCGCGGCGTCGGCGCCCGTACCCCAGGCC
>NZ_SMKJ01000469.1:0-3258 GCF_004348615.1 Micromonospora sp. KC207 | reverse complement strand
GTCAGGGGGTGAGCAGGGTGGCGAGCTGGCGTTTCCAGGTGCTGAGCAGGGCGGCGCGGCGAGACGAGTCGTCGCTGAGCAGGTTGGCCACCCCGAGCCCGCGCAGCAGATCGAGGGTCGCCTGCACGGCCTCCCGGACCCCGGGCCGGCGCTCGTCGACGCCGAGCAGCGCCACGGTCAGCCGGTGCATCTCCCGACCCACCTGCCGCTCCAGGGGCACCAGGGCGGCACGCAGCTCGGCGTCGGTGCGGGCGGCGACCCAGAGTTCGAGGGCGGCGACGAAGAGCGGCCCGGTGAACGCTGCGCCGAGCAGGTCGATCACCCGGTCGAGCCGCTGCGGCCCGGCGGGCAGCGCCTCGGCCTCGGTGCGCAGCTCCCCGGCCCGGCGCTCGGCGAGGTGCGCGACGGCGGCGGTGACCAGGGCGGTCCTGGTGGGGTAGTGGTGCAGCTGAGCACCCCGGGAAACCCCGGCCCGGGTCGCCACCACGGTGGTGGTGGTGCCGGACCAACCGTGCTCGATCAGGCACTCGACGGTCGCCTCCAGCAGCCGGGCCCGGGTGGCGCGGCTGCGCTCCTGCTGGGGGACGCGGGTCGACGCGGCGGTCACGGGGACAGCGTGCCGTCGCCGAAACAAACAGTCAAGCCTGACTTTTTGTGGTCCGCCCGTCCTGCTGCGCGCGCTGGCGTCCCAGGTTCGCTCGGATCCATCTGCCCCAAAGGGAACCCCGCCCTCGGGTCGTGCCTGGTCTTCGGGTCGTGCCTGGTCATGGTGGCGCCCGGCATTCGGCCGTGCCCCGGGCCTGGTCGTGCCTGGTCATGGTGGCGCCCGACTTGCGGTCGTGCCCCGGGCCTGGTCGTGCCTGGTCATGGTGGCGCCCGACTTGCGGTCGTGCCCCGGGCCTGGTCGTGCCTGGTCCTTTGGAGCTGCCCCCACAAACGGGGCAATCGGACTGGGCGCGTGAACGGGGCAGCTCCAAAGGGCCCAGCCGGCGTTCCCGCCCTTCCGCAGGCCGAGGCGTCCCGGCATGCGGCTGGAGCCCGACGGTGACGTGCCGACGCGTACAGCCCGGGCGCTGCTCGACGACGCGCGACGCGCGTTCAACTGGGCCGGGTCGGGCCCCTCAGCGGCCGTCGCGCAGGCCGAAGACGGCCGGCGCCTCGGCGTCGCTGTGCCGGGAGCGCAGGTACTCGTCGGCCCAGCCGGCGGCGTCGGGAAAGCCGGATTCCGCCGCCACCCGCGCGCACGCCGCGTCGACGTCGAACGCGGTGCGCCGTAGCTGCACCCCCGGCCCGAGCAGCGCCCAGTCCGCCCCCGGCCCGCCGTACGGCATGCCGACGCTGCCCGCGTTGACCACCAGGCGTCGGTCGACCAGCCGGGCGAACGGCATGTGAGTGTGCCCGCAAACCACGGTCCGGACCTCGACCGGCACGTCGGCGAGGATCCCCGCCCAGTGGGCCAGCCGGGAGTCGACTAGGGCGACCTGGTCGTCGCGGAACCGCCCCGCCGCCCAGTTCGACACCGCGATCGCGAAGGCAGAAGTTCTCCGCTCGGCAGAACGCCCGTCGGGGTGGGTGCGGGAGCTGTCAGACGCGGGCGCGGCGGGCCAGGCGCTCTGGGTCCAGGATGATGATGCTCTTGCCGTCCAACCGCAGCCAGCCCCGCGAGGCGAAGTCGGAGAGCGCCTTGTTGACGGTTTCCCGGGAGGCGCCGACGAGCTGGGCGATCTCCTCCTGGGTGAGGTCGTGGGTCACCCGCAGCACGCCCCCGTCGCGGGTGCCGAACCGGCCAGCCATCTGGAGCAGGTTCTTGGCGACCCGTCCCGGCACGTCGGTGAAGATCAGGTCGGCCAGCGAGTCGTTCGTCCGGCGCAGCCGGCGGGCCAGCACTCGCAGCAACTGCTCGGCGATCTCGGGCCGATTGTTCAGCCACGGCCGCAGGGCCTGCTTGCGCAACCGCACCAGGCGGGTGTCGGTCACCGCGGTGGCCGTCGCCGTCCGGGGCCCGGGGTCGAACAGCGACAGCTCGCCGACCATGTCCGACGGGCCCATCACGGCGATCAGGTTCTGCCGACCGTCCGCCGCCCGGCGACCGACCTTGATCTTGCCGGACAGGAGGATGTAGAGACTGTCACCGGGCTCACCCTCGTTGAACACGACCTCGCCCTTGCGGACCTCGATCGTCTCCATCTCCTTGGCGAGCGCCTCGGCAGCCTCCGGGTCGACTCCCTGGAAGATCCCGCTGCGGGCCAGTACCTCGTCCATCGCGCACCTCCGCCTGCGCGTGCCGTCTTTTCGGCCGGGTCGCCGTCCGCTGATCCCTCGCGCGAGGCCAGTCTAGGCGCACGTGAGCGGTAATCAGAGGCGCACCCCTGGAATCTTGATCGTTGGGCGTAACGTGCCCGACCTGATCAACCACTATGATCTGCAGGCCCGGCGGCCCCGGCCCCCTTCCACGCGCCCGGGACGTAGGGTCGGCGGCGTGTTGACCGAGCCGACCCTGACCAGCCGTCACGAGGATGGGTGGGACATCCCGCTGCTTGTCTGGCGCGCCGACCGGCCGCTGCTGGCGGTCAGTTCCGCGCCGCTCGGCGGCGGGATCGGCGTACGGCACTGGGTGGTCAACGCGACCGTGCCCATGTCGTACCACCGGGACGACCCGGCCGACCACCTGGCCGAACTGGCCGGCCAGCTCGGCCTGGACGGGCCCGGCGTCGGCCTGCTGACCGGCGTCGACGTCGCCGAGGTGATCACCCGGACCGACGCCGGGGTGCGGGTCTGGGCGACCGTCGGGCTGGGCATCCCCGTCCAGGCAGCCGCGCCCGACCCCGCCGCGCCCGAGCCTGTACCCGCCAGGCGCGCCGCGCCCGCCCACCGGGTCGGCACGGTCAACATCGTGGTCCAGGTGCCCGCCCGGCTCGGTGACGCGGCCCTGGTCAACGCCGTGGCCACGGCGACTGAGGCGAAGGCGCAGGCGATCCGGGAACTGGGGCTGGCGGGCACCGGCACCCCCACCGACGCCGTCACCGTCTGCTGTCGGGCCGACGGCGAGCCGTCCGCCTATGGCGGGCCCCGCTCCGCCTGGGGCGCCCCGCTGGCCCGCGCGGTGCACGCCGCCGTGCTCGCCGGCGGGGCCGCGACCGTGGTCCCCTGGTCCGAACGGCGCACGGCCTGACTTTCCGCCCAGTCGGCCATCGTGACGGCGATTTCCACCCGGTAGCGTCACGGTCGATGTACGACCCCGCCCGCTCCGGTCCCCAC
>NZ_SMKJ01000468.1:0-3282 GCF_004348615.1 Micromonospora sp. KC207 | reverse complement strand
CCGCAGCCCGTTCGTGCGCATCCCGAAGGCGTTCAGCAAGCTCATGGACGACCGGCGCACCGCCTGGCACTACCCGGCCGAGGCGGCCCCGGGGCGGCGGGAGGTGTGGCAGCGCGGCCGGCTGGTCGGCGGCTCCAGCTCCGTCAACGGCATGGTCTACGGCCGCGGCGACCCGGTCGACTGGGACGGCCTCGAACGCCTCGGCAACCCGGGCTGGGGGTGGGACACCATGCTGCCGATCTTCCGGCGGCTGGAGGACCACCCGCTGGGCGCGTCGCCGACGCGCGGGGCGGGCGGGCCGCTGCGGCTGTCCTCGGCGACCGGCACCGACGAGCTGTGCGAGCGGACGATCGCGGCCGGGGAGGCGCTGGGCTGGCGCCGGGCCGACGACCTCAACGCCGACGCAGACGAGCGGATCGGCTACGTCACGGCGACCATCCACGACGGCCGCCGGGTCAGCGCCGCCAACGCGTTCCTGCACCCGGTGCGGGACCGGCCGAACCTGACCGTCGCGGTGGACACGACCGTGCGGCGGATCCTCGTGCGCGCCGGCCGGGCGGTCGGCGTACGGGCCGACAGCGGGGGCCGCACCGTCGACTACACCGCCTCGGCGGAGGTGATCCTCGCCGCCGGGGCGATCGCCAGCCCGCAACTGTTGCAGGTGTCGGGCATCGGGCCGGCCGACACGTTGCGGCGGGCCGGCGTCGACGTGCTGCTCGACCGGCCCCGGGTGGGCCTCGGGCTGCGCGAGCACCGGTCGATGCGGGCGCAGTTCCGGCTGACCGGCGACGGCGGCTACAACCACATGCTGGGCAGCCTGCTCGGGCAGGGCCTGGCCGCGCTGCGGTACGCGCTGGCCCGGCGGGGGCCGCTGAGCCTGCCGGTGCACGACGTGGGGGCGCACATCCGGTCCACTCCGCAGGTCGACCACCCGGACGCCCAACTGCTGATCGCGCCCTTCTCGGCGGCCCCGCCCCGGCCGGGCCACGCGCTGGAGCTGGAGACCGAGGCGGGGATGATGGGCCTGTGCACGGTCACCCGGCCGGACAGCGAGGGCAGCCTGGCCATCGTCTCGGCCGACCCCCGCACGCCGCCCCGGATCGTGGCCAACTACTTCGCCACCGGGCACGACCGGCGGGTCGCCGTGGACGCCTTTTGCCGGATGCGGGAGCTGTTCGCCACCGCGCCGATCGCCGGGCGGATCGCCGCCGAGACGGTGCCCGGCCCGGCCGTACGCGGTGACCGGGAGATCGTCGAGGCGGCGCTGGCGCTGGGCTACTGCGGTTACCACGCGGTCGGCACCTGCGGCATGGGTCCCTCCGACGAGCACGTCGTCGACCCCCGGCTGCGGGTGCGCGGCATCGACGCGCTGCGGGTGGTGGACGCCTCGGTGCTGCCAGTGCTGGTGTCCGGGTACCTCAACGCCCCGGTGATGGCCCTGGCCTGGCGGGCGGCCGACCTGATCCGGGCCGGCTGAGTAATTTTGGGTGGGCTGCGCCCGGGGCAGTGGTCCTCCGACGCACGATCGACCCGTCGACGCACACAGGATTGGGGTTCGACTCATGGCTGACGACGCTGGCAGGCAGCCCGCGAAAGCCTCCGGCGCGTACCGGATCGGCGGCGACCTCCAGGTCGACCGGCTCGGCTACGGGGCGATGCAGCTCACCGGGCCAGGCGTCTGGGGCGACCCGAAGGACCCGGCCGAGGCGGTGCGGGTGCTGCGCCGGGCGTACGAGCTGGGCGTGACGTTCATCGACACCGCCGACTCGTACGGGCCGTTCGTCTCCGAGTTGCTGATCAGGCAGGCGCTGCACCCGTACGCCGACGACCTGGTCATCGCGACCAAGGCGGGGCTGACCCGCTCCGGTCCGGGCGACTGGCGGCCGGTGGGCCGGCCGGAGTACCTGCGCCAGCAGTGCGAGCTGAGCCTGCGTCACCTGGGCTTGGAAGCCATCGGGCTGTACCAGTTGCACCGCATCGACGCGAAGGTGCCGCTGGCCGACCAGCTCGGCGAGCTGGCGCTGCTCAAGCAGGAGGGCAAGATCCGGCACATCGGCCTGTCCGAGGTGACCGTCGCGCAGATCGAGCAGGCCCGCAGGATCACCCCGATCGTGTCGGTGCAGAACTTGTACAACCTCGCCGACCGCAGCGCCGAGGACGTGCTCGACCACTGCGAGCGCAACGACCTGGCGTTCATCCCGTGGTTCCCGATCGCCACCGGCAACCTGGCGAAGCCGGGCGGCCCGCTGGACGCGATCTCCACCGACCACGGCGCGACGCCCGCGCAGCTCGCGCTCGCCTGGCTGTTGCGGCGCTCGCCGGTCGTGCTTCCCATCCCGGGCACGTCGTCGGTGGCGCACCTGGAGGAGAACGTGGCCGCCGCCGAGGTGCGGCTCACCGACGACGAGTACGCGGCCCTCGCGAAGGCCGCCTGAACCCGCCGCCCACGCCGCCCACGGGGGTGGGGAAAGCCGTTGGCCTCCGGTACGAGCCGGCGGCACGGCGGCCAAGGTCTTTGCCACCTACGCCACGTACCAGCGGGACACCGACCGGGAGATCCCCGTCGTCGTGGTCGGGCGCGCCTGACCGGCAGTCAGAGGGCGTAGCAGTCGGGGCGCACCGGGGAGTCGGTGAGCGCGCCCCGCACCACCGTGTACGTCGTGCCGTCGAGGACGAGGCCAAGGTGCCCGACGATCCGCAGCGGGCACCACGACTGGATGAGCACGTTGGTGGCGCCGTCGGCGAGGGCCGCGTTCTCGGTGGGCCGCACCAGCTCGTCCTGGAGGGTGCGCACGGTCGTCCACCGCACGTCGCCCGGCGTGTCGTCGCCGTCTTTGAGCGCGGTGAGGAAGCTCGACCCGATGGTCATCTGCTGGCAGGCGACGATGCCGAGGCAGCTACCGAGGCCGAGGAACTGCACGATGTCGGCGACGTAGGTGCCGTAGTGCGGGGCGCCGAGGCTGACGTACCGGCCCACCTTCGTGCCGCCGCCGAGGTTGCGGATGAGGTGGCGGGAGACCAGGCCGCCCTCGGAATGGGCGACCAGGTCGACGCGGGCCGCACCGGTGGCGGCGCGCACCTGGTCGACGTACGTGCCGAAGGCCCGGGCGGATTCGGCGATGTCGCCGAAGCCGAGGCCGGGGAGCTGGTAGATCGACACCCGGTAGCCGTCGGCCCGCAGCCGGGCGGCGAGCGGCTCGTAGCCGAGGGCGGGGGTGCTGAGGCCGGCCACGACGATGACGGGGTTGGCGGCAGCGGCGGCCCTGGTGGCGGGGGCCGGCG
>NZ_SMKJ01000467.1:0-3289 GCF_004348615.1 Micromonospora sp. KC207 | reverse complement strand
CTCCCCGGCGAGCACGGCCCCCTGGTGGTCCCCGTCCGCCCCCGCTGAGGTGCAAGGAAGGGCTGCCTGTTAACGCTTCCGGTATAGGAAGGGTGCCCTGCAAACACCCAAACCACCCGCGCCGGCCGAGGGGCCATGAGGCTGTCCCGTGCGGGCGGGATGCCGGTCAACGCGGAGGGCGGGCGATGACGGAGAAGAGGGCGCCCTGGGGGTCGCACAGCGCGGCGAGGCGACCCTGCGGGGTGTGGCGGGGCGGGACCAGGACGGACCCGCCCAGCTCGGCGGCCCGGGCGGCGGTGGCGTCGGCGTCGCAGACGGCGAAGTAGACGGTCCAGTACGCCGGCAGGTCGGTCGGGAAGTCGTCGGACAACGGTGGCGTCATCCCGCCGACGACCCGCTCGCCGCACCGCCATCCGGTGTAGGAGGTGCGGTCGAAGTTTCCGCCGGTCGCCAGCGTGACCGGCTGCTCCTCCGGACGCCAGCCGAAGACCAGCTCGTAGAAGACCTTCGCGCCCTCCGGGTCCGGGGTGACCAGCTCGTTCCAGCTCATCGCCCCGGGAATGTCGAACAGTTCCGCCCCGGGATGGGCCATCGGCTGCCAGACGCTGAATACCGCGCCGGCCGGGTCGGCGAAGACCGCCATCCGCCCCTGGTCGAACACGTCGAACGGGGCGACCAGCACCTGCCCGCCGGCCGCCTCGACCCGGGTGGTGACCAGATCCGCATGGTCGGTCGCCATGTACGTCGACCAGATCGGCACCTGGTCGGCGGCGGCCGGCGGTCCGGCACCGGCCACCGCCCGCCCGTCGAGCAGGAACGTGGTGTAGCCGGCGGCCTCCGGCTGCGGCGCGATCCGGGTGGTCCAGCCGAACAGCTCCGAGTAGAAGCGCCGGGCATCTGTCAGGCCCGGGGTGGCGAGGTCGGCCCAGCACGGCGTGCCCGGCGGGACGCTGCTCACACTGACCCCTCTCGGCAGGGGCGGCCCCCGGCGGGACGCCCTGCCCGCATCCTGGCACACCACCCGGCCAACGGGCGGGAATGGGACGAATCGCCCCGCCAGGGGGCGTCCGACCGTGCTTCTCTACCGCAGGCGTTAACAGGGGGCCCTTCCTCACAACGGGGCGGGGAGCGGGGCGGTGTGCAGCACCGTCAGCCGGGAGACCGCCCGGGTGAGCACCACGTACAGCCGGTGCAGGCCGCGCGGCTCGGCCGCCACGATCGCCGCCGGCTCGACGGTCACCACGTGGTCGTACTCCAGGCCCTTGACCAGCGTCGCCGGGACCACCGTGACCCGGGTCGAGGCCACCACGTCGTCGGCGGTCGCCGTGTCGATACCGGCGTCGGCCAGCGCCGCCCGCAGCCCGCCGACCGCGTCGTCGGCGGCGATCACCCCGACCGAGCCGTCGTGGGCGAGCGCCGCCCGCACCTCGGCCACCGTCGCCGCCACCAGGTCGGTCACGGTACGCACGTCCAGAGCGCCGTCGCGGCGCAGCGACTCGGCCGGGGGTACGTCCACCGCCAGCGCCGGCAGCAGCCGGTTGGCGAACGCCACCACGGCCGCGGGGACCCGGAAACCGACGCTCAGCGGCACCACCGTCGCGTCCGGCTTGCCCAGGTGGGCCAGGGACTCCCGCCAGTCGCGGGCGGCCCACGGCGCGGTGCCCTGCGCCAGGTCACCGAGCAGGGTGATCGATCCGTGTTCGCTGCGCCGGGCGATGGCCCGGCACTGCATCGGGGAGAGGTCCTGCGCCTCGTCGACCACCACGTGCCCGAAGCCGGCGGGGCGCTCCAGCAACCCGGCCACCTCGTCGATGAGCACCGCGTCGGCGGCCGTCCATCGCGTGGCCTTCGGGGTGCGGGGCGGCTTCGCCCAGGTCAACAGCGCCTGCTCGGCCTCGGTGAGCACGCCGTCGGCCGCCGCCGCGAGCGCCGCCGGGTCGGCGAGCAGAGTGTGCACCAGCCCTTCCGGGGTGAGCGCCGGCCAGACGGCGTCCAGGAAGTCGGCGACCGGGCGGCATCTGCCCATCCGGCGCAGCCAGGCGTCGCTGGGCGACTCGGCCCGGCGGGCCTCGGCCTGGCGTTGCAACAGGCCCACCACCCGGGCCCGGACCCGGTCCCGCCCGGTGGCGTACGGCAGCCCCTCCCGGCGGGTCTCCTCGACCACCCGGCGCAGCGGGTCGAGGCCGATCCGCCAGCGGAACGACCCGTCGGAAACCATGATCGGCTCAATCGGGGCGGCGATGCGGGACGCGACCGACCGACGCAGCACCTCGGCCATCCGCGCGTCGTGCTTGAGCGCCGCCACGGCCGGGTCCTCGGCCGCGCGCACCGGCACCCGGGCAATCAGGTCCTCCACGGTCGCCTGCTCGACCTCGACCTCGCCGAGCGCCGGCAGCACCGCCGCGATGTACGACAGGAAGGCCCGGTTCGGTCCCACGATCAGCACCCCGGACCGGCGCAGCCGCTCCCGGTGCAGGTAGAGCAGGTACGCCGCCCGGTGCAGGCCGACGGCCGTCTTCCCGGTGCCGGGCGCGCCCTGCACGCAGATCGACGCGGCCAGGTCGGCGCGGACCAGCTCGTCCTGCTCCGGCTGGATGGTGGCGACGATGTCGCGCATCGGGCCGACGCGGGGGCGTTCGATCTCGGCGGTGAGGATGCGGCTGGCCGTGCCCAACTCCTCACCGCGGTCCAGGCGCTCGTCCTCGAAGCTGGTGAGCGTTCCGGCGCTGAACCCGAACCGGCGGCGCACGGTCACGCCCTGCGGGTCCCGGGCACTGGCCCGGTAGAACGACCGGGAGATCGGGGCCCGCCAGTCGAGCACCATGGGCTCGCCGAGATCGTCGGTGACGTGGCGGCGGCCGATGTGGTGCTCCTCGTCGCCGAACGTGAGCCGGCCGAAGAACAGCGGGGTGTCGGGCTGGTCGGCCAGCTCGGCGACGCGGCGGGACAGGGTGCGACCCAGGGTCTCCGCCGTGTACGCGTCGCCGGCGACATTGTGGCCGGTGGCGAAGAGAACCTCGGTCCGTTCGCGCATGCGGGTCAGCGCGGCCCGGGACGCGTCCAGGTGGGCCCGTTCGGCGGCCAGTTCGATGTCCAGTGACATGGGGGCGTGCGGGGTCATCCGACGTACTCCTCGGCGCGGGGGACAACGCTGCCGCTCGCGTTTCCGGCACGGGGGCCGGCGCGGGGACGTCCGCTGCGGTGCTTTACACCGCGGCCGTCGGCGGGGCGAACAGTCTACTCCGCACCGCCGCGCCGGTCAGCGGGTTTATCCGGCCCCGCCTGCCCC
>NZ_SMKJ01000466.1:0-3320 GCF_004348615.1 Micromonospora sp. KC207 | reverse complement strand
ACCCACACCACCGCATCCAAAACGACACCACCAACCACCAAACCCTCAAACACCTCACCAACCTCGCCAGGCGAAGCCACCACCACCAGACCCACCACACCAGACAACACCGACACCACAGCCTCATCACCACCAACCACCAACACAGACCACCCCGACACATCACCCAAAGACACAGACTCCGCCACCCACCGCTCCGCCAAACCCACCACCACGGGCTCGGGCGCGGGCGCGGCGGCGCGCAGGCGCCGGATCTCGGCCGCCGCCTCGGCCGGGGTGAGGAGTCCCGAGCGGACCTGTTCCAGCAGCTCGTCGGTCTTCGGGGTGACGGTCACTGCATCTCCTCGAGCTGGTTCCTGGCGTCACTGATGTCGATATGTCCAGAAGCGAGCCGGCTGAGCATCCGTTCGAGCTCGTCCAGGGGCCCCGTTCCGTTCACGCCGTCGGCCGGCGGTACGGCGGCCACCGGCCCCGTGGCACCGTCGCCGGGCATCGCCCGCAGCGTCAGGTTCCGCAGCCGTACCCGGGGAAGGCCGGTGTCGTCGAGCAGGTCCACGTCGAGCCGGCGACCGCCGGACCCGGCGACTCCCGCCGCCGGTCGCGCGTACGCCCAGCCGGCGGCCGGAACCGGGCCGAGGATCTCGACGCCGCCCAGGTCGAAGGGCACGTACGGCTGGTCCGTGCCAGGGTCGGTCAGGTCGTCGCGGAAGCCGATCGCGCTCTGCAGGGCCGCGTCGAGCACCGACGGGTGCAGGACGAAGCCGGTGGACGGCGTACCGGTCGGCAGCACGATTCGGGCCAGCACGGCGTCCGGTGTGCGGTGAAGCGCTTCGATCCCACGGAACGACGGTCCGTAGTGGAGTCCGGAGTCGTCGAAGATCCGGTAGCACGCGGTCCCTGCCAGGGGCTCCGACGCCCCCTCACGCAGTGCCACGAGGTCGACAGGTGCCGGCTGGGCAAGCCGCGCCGCTCCGGTCGGGGTCAGCCGGCCCCGGGCATGCAGCACCGTGCCGTCATGGCTGGTCACCTCGAACGCCAGCGCCACGCCCTCGGATCGCAACCCGACGTCGACCGTCAGCCCGCCGCCGGTCACCACCAGCGGCCGGAACCACACGACGCCGTGCAGCCGGCCGATGGGTTCCTCCGCCACCAGTTCCCCGGCCGCCCGTGCCAACTCCAACTGGGCCACGCCGGGCAGCGTCGGACGGCCGGCGACCACGTGGTCGGCCAGCACGAACTCGGTGCCGGTGAAGTGGGTACGGAAGCGGTATCCGCGCAGGGTGGAGACGTTCGCGCCGAGCAACGGGTGCGGCCGGGCGGCACCGGCGTCGACCGGCGTGTCCGGACCGGCCGCCGGTCCGGCGGAGGCGGCAGCCGACACCGCAGACGGCAGCGACGGCGGGGACGGCACCCAGTATCGGTCACCGGCGAAGGGGTAGGTCGGCAGCGGCAGTCGCCGGCAGCCCGCCTCGTCGAACAGCGTCGCCCACGGCGGGTCCTCGCCGTGCCGGAAGGCACGTACCGCCACGTCGAGGCGAGCCTCCCGAGGCAGGTCCGCCCCGGACGTCCCCGCCACCGACCAGCCCGTCCCGTCGTCCAGGGCACCCGCCGGGCCGGGGCGGGCCGAGGCGGGTGCGGCCGGCAGGGGCTCGGCACCGGCCAGTGCCGCGTCGATCCGGTCGGCCAGCTCCGCCAGCCCGGTCACCACCCACCCGGTGCGGTACGCCAGGTGGGCACGGCCGAGCGCCAGTGTGAAGGCGATGTCGCGCAGGGCGGCGTCCGGGTTGGCGCGCAGCCAGGCCCGCAGGTCGACCAGGCGGGCACGCAGCGTCTCCGGCGTGTGCCCGGACACCGGTACCGGGTACGTCGGGAACGCCGGTGCCGGTGCCGGCCCGACCTCGACCGGCTCGCGGACCACGAGGTGCGCGTTGGTCCCGCTGAACCCGAACGAGCTGATGGCCGCGAAGCGGGGCCCGCCATCCGGGTTCTTCCAGGGGCGGCAGCGGGTGTTCACCTGGAACGGTGAGTTGGCGAAGTCGATGAGCCTGTTCTCCCGATCCACGTTGACGGTCGGCACGAGGGTGCGGTGGCGCAGGCAGAGCAGGGTCTTGAGCAGGCCCGCCATGCCAGCGGTGGCGAGCGTGTGGCCGATGTTCGACTTGATCGAGCCGATCGCGCAGTAGCCGGTCCGGTCGGTGAAGCGGCGAAACGCGTCGGTGAGCGCGTCCACCTCGATCGGGTCGCCCAGTCGGGTGCCGGTGCCGTGCGCCTCGACGTAGGTGATGCGGTCCGGGTCGATGCCGTACCGCTCGTAGACCGACACCTCCAGCGCGGTCTGGGACGGGCCGCTGGGCGCCATGATGCCGCTGGTCTGGCCGTCCTGGTTGACGCCCGAACCGGCAATCACCCCGTACACGTGGTCGCCGTCGCGCAGCGCGTCCGGCAGGCTCTTGAGCACGACGATGCCCACGCCCTCACCCGGTACGAAACCGTCCGCGTCTTCGGCGAAGGTCTTGCACAGCCCGGCGGGGGAGATCATCCCAGCCCGGCTCGCCAGGTGGTGGAAGAACGGCGTGGTCATCAGCATCACGCCGCCGACCAGCGCGGTCTCGACCGTGCCCCTCCGGATCGCGTCACACGCCATGTCCACCGCGACCAGCGAGGACGAGCAGGCGGTGTTCACCGTGATGCTCGGCCCCTTGAGGTCGAGCAGGTACGGCAGCCGCGCGGAGAGGATCGCCTCGCTGTTGCCGGCGAAGGCGTGCGAGTCCGGATCGACCCCGCTCTCCTCGACCAGCCGGTAGTAGTCGTTGCCGTTGAAGCCGACGTAGACACCACAGGCCCGGCCGCGCAGCGAGTCCGGCGAGTGGCCGGCGTCCTCCAGCGCCCGCCACGCCTCCTCGAGGAAGAGCCGGTGCTGCGGGTCCATCAACGCCGCCTCACGGGGCGAGATGTTGAAGAACAGCGGATCGAAGCGGTCGATGTCGGTGAGGAACCCACCCCGCTTGCTGTACGTGAGACCGGGCCGCCGGGCGTCGTACGGGTTGTCCGCCGACCACCGGTCGCCCTCGCCGACGGTGCACCGGCCGGCGCGCAGGTTGTCCCACAGTTCCGCGAGATCGCGGGCACCGGGGAAGCGGCCGGACATGCCGATCACGGCGATCTCCAGCGGGCGCTGCGTCCCGCCGTCGCGCCGACCGGTACCCGGCTCGTCCGGAACGGGTACGGCGTCGACCACGACCGGAGCGGGCTCGACCCGGATCGGAGCGGGGCCGGTCGGAACGGGAACGGGCTCGACCCGGATCGGTACCGGGTCGACC
>NZ_SMKJ01000465.1:0-3326 GCF_004348615.1 Micromonospora sp. KC207 | reverse complement strand
GGGGTGCACCGGGGCGGGCAGGCCGGTGGCGGCGAACCGGGTCGAGTCCACCCCGAGATCGGGATGCTCCACCGCCAACGCCAGGGCCGCCGCCTCCTCCAGCCCCAGCTCGCTCCCCTCGCCGTACGCGTCGTCGAAGGCCCCGTCGCCCATCATCCGGCGCAGCGCGGCCTGGCGTTCCAGCCAGTACCCGCCGTAGATGCCCGGGGTCGACCGCAGGCTCTCCCGGATCGCCTGGGCCGCGCCGAAGAGCCGGGCGGCGGTCAGCGGGTCGCCACCGGCCGCGCAGCGCACCGCGATGGCGTTCAGGGTGTCGCAGGCCCGGCGATGGAAGCCGTGGCTCATCCGCGACCGCAACGCGACCAGCAGGTGCTCGTGCGCGGCCACCAGGTCACCCCGGGCCAGCGCCACCATGCCGAGCAGCATGTCCACCGACCGACGCCCCCGGTCGGCCGGGCGGACCGCCTCGACCGGTCGGGCCGCGCCGAGCAGCTCCGCGGCCTCCGCCAGCGCGCCCCGCCGCCAGAGCAGCTCGGCGAGGCTGAGCACCGCCAGGAGCGCGTCCCCCGCCACCTCCCGCTCGTGTGCCCAGGCGATGACCTCCCGGCAGGCCCGCTCGGCCTCGGCGAACTGCCCCATGTCGACCAGCGGGACGGCCCGCCCGGCCAGCACCCGGGCCAGCAGGCCTGCGTCGCCGGCCCGCCGGGCCGCCGCCTCGGCCTGCTGGAAGTAGCGCAGCTCCTCGGCGAACTCACCGTCCGCGCCGGCGTGCAGCGAGTGCATGTAGTACGCCGCCGCCAGCTCGGCGTCCGGGACGTGCTCCCCGGTCTCGGCCATCCGGCCGTAGAGCCGGAACAGCCAGAGCCGCCCCTCCCGGGCCAGCCCGCGCTCCCGCCACCACTGGTCCAGGCCCCCGGCAAGGCGCAGCCCGGCCCGGGCGCTGCCACCGGTCGCGCACCAGCGCAGCGCGGCGCGCAGCTCGCCGGCGAGCGGGTCGAGGGCGTACAGGGAAAGGGTCGTCGGCCGGCCGTCCGGCCCGAGGCGGGCCTGCCGCAACGCGCGCGTCGACCAGGCCAGGTGCCGGTCCCGGGCGGCCCGTTCCTCGCCTGCCTGGGCAAGCCGCCGGGCCGCGTACGCCCGGATCGGGTCGAGCATCCGGTACGTGCTTCCCGACGCGTGCGGCTCGGCCAGGATCATCGACTTGTCCACCAGCACCGACAGCGGGTCGAGCGGGTCGTCGTCGAGCAGCCACTCCACCGTCGGCAGGTCCACCGGGCCGGCGAAGACCGCGAGCCAGCGCAGCAGCCGGGCCGCCCGGGGCCCGAGCGTCCGGTACGACCACGTGACGGTGGCCTGCATGGTGAGGTGCCGCTCGGCGGCCGAACGCTGCACGGCGCGGGTAGCCGGGGTGGGCGGGGCTTTGCCCCGGGAGGCCGCCGCCAGGTCGACGGTGTCCTGCTGGTTGCCCGTCCAGCCGCGCTCGTCCCGCACCGGCTGCGGAGCGTCCCGCCCGGCGTCGAGGGTCCCGAGCACGTCGTCGAGGCGCTCGGCGAGCTGCCCGGCGGAGAGCACCCGCAGCCGGGCGGCGGCCAGCTCGATGGCGAGCGGCAGCCCGTCCAGCCGTTGCGCCACCCGCCGCAGGTCGGCCGACTCGATCGAGGCCGGTTCCCGACCGCCCCGGGCGGCCGCCGTACGGGCCAGCAGCAGCGCCACCGCGTCGCTCTCCCCACCGTCCGGCCGGGGCTCCACGGACAGCGGCGGGATCCGCCACACCACCTCGCCGGGCAGGCCGAAGGACTCGCGGCTGGTGGCCAGCACCCGGATCCCGCCCCCGCCAGCGAGCAGCCGGGAGATCAGCTCGGCGCAGGCGGCCGGCTGGGCGTCGCAGGTGTCCAGCAGGATCAGCATCCGGCGGGCGGCGGCGTACTCGACGAGGGTGTCCACCATCCGACGGCCGGGCTCCGGACGCAGCCCGAGCACGGCGGCGACCGCGAAGGCGACCAGCCCCGGGTCGGTCACGGTGGCGATGTCGACGAACCAGACGCCGTCCGGATACTCCTCCACCACGCCGGCCGCCAGCTCGACGGCGAGCCGGGTCTTGCCGGCCCCGCCCGCGCCGAGCACGGTCACCAGCCGGTACACAGCCGTCAGCCGGCGCAACTCGACCCGCTCCGCCTCCCGGCCGACGAAGGAGGTGACCTGGGTCGGCAGGTTGTGCGCCACCGCGTCGGCGGTCCGCGGCCGGGGGAACTGCCGCTCCAGGCCGGGCGCGATCAGTTGGAACAGCCGTTCCCGGTCGTCGAAGCCGCGCAGCCGGTACAGGCCGAGGTCGAGCAGGGACGCGCCCGCCGGCAGCGGGGAGGCGTGCCGGGCGGTCGCCGCCGAGCAGAGCACCTGCCCGCCGTGGGCGGCGGCGGCGACTCGGGCCGCCCGATGCACCTCGTGGCTGGCGTACTCGCCGTCGCGGGGCTCCGCCCAGCCGGTGTGCAGGCCCATCCGCACCCGGGGCGCGGCCTCCGGCGTCGGCCAGTCGTGCGCCGCGAGCGCGCGCTGCGCGGTGAGGCAGGCGGTGAGCGCGGCGCCGGCGTCGGGGAACGCGATGAAGAACGAGTCGCCCTCGGTCAGCAGCTCCGCGCCGTCGGTGGCGGCCAGGGTGTCGCGCAGCAGCCGGCGATGCTCACGCAGCACCGGGCGGTATCCCGGGCCGAGCAGCTGGGCCAGGCGCGTCGAACCCTCGATGTCGGTGAACACGAAGGTCACCCATCCGCTCGGGAGGTGGATCCCTGGCGACATGCGTCGAACCTCCGCCCCCGTTACGACGCGTTCATGCTGCCCTATAGTCGTGCCGTCACGCATCGTGAGAACGGACGGGCGAAATCCACCCCAAGGTGCCAACGAGGGCCGGAACCGGCAGGGCCCGAACCGGTACGGCCCCGTGGGACCGGGTTGCGCGGGGCGGGGTCAGCAGCCGCAACCGCCGCCGCAGCAGCCCCCGCCGGAGGGGGCCGGCGCGGAAGACGCGCCGCCGCCTCGGCCGGTCACGGCCACGGTGGACAGCAGCTTGACGGTGTCGGCGTGCCCGCTCGGGCAGGACGCCGGCTCGCCGGCTCGCGCCATCGGACGGTTGACCTCGAAGGTGGCGCCGCACGCGCGGCAGCGGAACTCGTACCGGGGCATGCCACCAAGGGTACGACCGGGCCTGACTCCGGGCGGGGCATGGGTGATACTCGACGGGTGGTGGACGGCGAGGACAGATCGATGGTTCAACCCCTACGACCAGCCGCACCGCCCGAGGACGCGGGCGGCGTGCCGCCGCGCGTCCGGCT
>NZ_SMKJ01000464.1:0-3328 GCF_004348615.1 Micromonospora sp. KC207 | reverse complement strand
CCCCGGGGTCGAGGCCCCGGGCCGGTCCCGCCGCCGTTGGGCGGTGCCCGTGGTGGCGGGGGCCGTGCTGGTAGCCGCGTTGGCGCTGCTGTTGCCCAGGCTCGACGAGAAGCCGGACCCCCCGCCCCGGGCCCTGCCGACCGAGTCGCCGGCCGTGGAGACGTCTCGGCCCGCGCCGACCCGGTCGCCGAGCGCGCCGACGGCCACCACCCGGACGCCCGTCCGGCCCCGGCCAACCCTCTCGGCGGCGCCGACGACCACGTCGCCCGCACCGTCGGGCGACAACGTGACCGAGGTGGCCAACCAGATCGGGCAGCTCATCGCCACGGGGGTGGCCGACGGCGGTATCCGCGACGACGTCGGCACCGACGTGCGCAACCTGCTCGGCCACGCTGTCCAGGCGAACAGCCCGAGCGACCTGGCCGCGGCGGTGCAACGGGCCCGGGACAAGGTCGCCGATCGGCAGCGTGAGGGCAGCATCACCCCCACGTACGCCCGCCAGCTCGACACCGCGTTCCAGCAGCTCGGGGCGGCCCGGATGTGACCGGCTCGGGTCAGCGTGCCGGCACCGGGACCGGCCGGCGCGGCACGGCGGGCGCGTGCCCGCGCAGGAAGTCGCGGTAGACCGCCTCGTAGCCCTGCGCCATCCGGGCGGTGGAGAAGTTCTCCGCCACGTGCGCCACGCAGTCCGCCGGGTCCAGCAGGGCGGCCTGCCGCAGCGCGCCCGGCAGGTCGTCGGGGCGGTCGCAGACCAGCCCGGTCACGCCGGGGCGGACCAACTCGGGTACGGCCCCCCGACGCAGCGCCACCACCGGCGTGCCGGTCGCCATCGCCTCCAGGATCACCATCCCGAACGGCTCCTCCCACTGGATCGGCATGATCAGGCAGCGGGCGTCGACGAGCATCCGCAGCGCGGCGTCCCGGTCGGCGTTGAACACCACGGTCACGTCCTCGCCGAGCATCGGCTCCACCACCTGCTCGTAGTACCGGCGCTCGGCGGGCTCGTTGCACTTGCCGGCGAGGACCAGCGGCAGGCCCGCCGCCCGGCAGGCCCCGATCGCCAGGTCCGGGCCCTTGTCCGGGCTGAACCGGGCCAGCCAGAGCACCGGGCCGCGTCCCGGCGCGGTCTTGTGCCCGACGTCGGCGGCGTCGAGCGCGTTGTGCACGGTGCCGACCCACGGCAGGCCGGGGTTCAGCCGCCGCTGGGTGTGCGAGATGGCGACCAGTCCGACCCCGTGGTCGGTGTCGCTGAGCACGGTGCCGTACTCGCCGACCGGGTTGCCGTGCACGGTGGCCACGGTGGGCACCGCCCGGCGGCCGGCGACCAGCGGCCCGATCGTGGTGTGGTCGTGCACGACGTCGAAGTTGGCCGGCGAGACGAGGCGGTTCACGTGGGCCAGGTGGGCCAACTCCGGCAGCGACTCGCCGAGCCGGTCGTACTGGAGGTCCTCGCAGGTGGCGACGTAGCCGGCCCGGGTTCCGTGCCGCAGGCCCGCCCCGAAGACGGTCACCGCGTGCCCCCGCTCGACCAGCGCCTCCACCAGCCCGGCGACGACCTGCTCCAGGCCACCGTAGCCGGGCGGTGGCACGGACAGCCACGGCGGGACCACCATCGCGATCCGCAACGGCCGTTCTCCCGGGCGGTCGACCGGCAGGTGGTTCACGGCCACGAGTCCTCCCCGTTGGTCCCTGTGCGCGTGATCGACGGCGCTTTCCCGGCCCCCGCCCCTGGCAAACGGAACGGGACCGGGGCGGAAGTCAGCCGGTTTGGGCGCTCGTCGCCGTACCCATGGCACTTCTCCCCCGCGGTGGCCGGGTCCCGTCGCCGACGGCCGTGTCCCGTCGCCCACCGTGCCCGGCGCGCGGGTGAGGGCGGCTCACCCGGATCGGGTGAGCGGGCCCACGCGGGCCAGGAAGGGGGAAGGGCGGTGGGTGACGAAGCCAACCCCCTTGGCTCCGTCACCCACCGCCCTTCGGGAGGGAGGTAGGTCTGTGTCGGTTACGACGTCTCGGCGAGCGTCACGGTTGCCGTCGCCGCCGATCCGTTGCGCTGGTACTGCACCTCGACCCGGTCGCCGACCTTGCGGGACTGGACGGCGCCCACCAGATCGTCGGAGTCGTTGATCACCGTGTCACCGAACTTGGTGATCACGTCGCCCCGCTGGATGCCGGCCTTCTCCGCGGCACTGCCGGCGGTCACCGACGCGACCACCGCGCCGCCGTTCTCGGCCGGGCTCACGCTCACCCCGAGCGAGGGGTGGCTGACCTTCTCGCCGCGCTGGAGCTTGCCGGCGACGTCCTTGGCCTTGTTGCTCGGGATGGCGAACCCGACGCCGATGTTGCCGGTGCTCTGCCCGGAGGTGGCGATGGCCGTGTTGATGCCGATCACCTCACCCCGGGTGTTGACCAGAGCACCGCCCGAGTTGCCCGGGTTGATCGGTGCGTCGGTCTGGAGCAACCCGGCGATCGAGCTGACCCCCTGGCGTGGGTCCTGCTGCTGGCTCTCGCCTGCCTGGATGGTGCGGTCCCGGGCGCTGATGATGCCCGAGGTGACCGAGCCCTGCAGGCCGAGCGGGCTGCCCAGGGCGAGCACCTGGTCGCCGACCTGCATCGCGTCGCTGTCGCCGAACGTGGCGGCCTTCAGGCCACTGACGCCGCTGGCCTTCACCACGGCCAGGTCGGTCTTCGGGTCGGTGCCGACGATCTCCGCGTCGGCGGACCTGCCGTCGGCGAAGACCACCCTGACGGTCTTGCCGGAGGCGGAGGCGACCACGTGGTTGTTGGTCAGCACGTAGCCGTCCTCGGTGAGGATGACGCCGGAGCCCTCGCCGCTGCCGGTGGTGATCGAGACCACGCTGTCCTGGACGGAGGCTGCGATCTTCGGCAGGTCCGCGCTGTTGAGCACCGGCGCGGCGGAGTAGGTGCGGGTGATCCCGCCCGAGCTACCGTCGAGCGCGAGCGCGAGCGCGCCGCCGGCCACGCCGGAGCCGAGCATCAGCGCGAACACCGCGACGCCGGCGCCGGCCAGCTTGGCGATGCGGCTCGGCTTCGGGGCCTGCGCCCACACCGGCACCGGCTGGCCGGGGTGCTGCGGCGGCACCGGGCCGCCCGGATACGCAGGATTCCCGGCCTGCGGGGCGTACCCGGGGGCCGCCCCGCCGTGCTGGCCCCCCGCGGCCCAGCCGGAGTGCTGCCCGGTCTGCCAGGGGCCGTTCGGGTACTGCCCGGCCGGCTGCTCGCGGGCCGGCATCGAATACGGCGGCGCGGACGGCGTGGCGTATCCGCCGTACGGCTGCTGGCCGTGGGCCGGGGCGGCGGGGCCGGAAGC
>NZ_SMKJ01000463.1:0-3330 GCF_004348615.1 Micromonospora sp. KC207 | reverse complement strand
TCGGCGCCACCACCGTGCACGAACTCACCCTGCACACCCCACTGACCATCCCGGCTGACGTGCACGTCCGCATCAGCACACCCGACGACAACGGCCACCACGACCTCACCATCACCTCCCCCGCCGGCCTCCACGCCACCGGTATCCTCACCACCGCCGCGCTCGATCCGGACGACGATTTGAGCACCTGGCCGCCGACCGGAGCCGCGTCCGTCCCCGTGGACGACCTCTACGACCGGCTCGCCGACGCCGGCTTCGGATACGGTCCGGTCTTCCAGGGCCTGCGGGCCGCCTGGATCGACGGCGACGACGTCTACGCCGAGATCGAACTACCGGCAGACGCCGACACCACCGGCTACGGCCTGCACCCGGCACTGCTCGACGCCGCCCTGCACGGGCTGCTGCTCGGCTCGGCCCCGGACGACCGCGGACCACGGCTGCCCTTCGCCTTCCAGCAGGTTCAGTTGCGCCGTCCGGGTGCCACCGCGCTGCGGGTGCGCCTCCGGCGACTCGGCGACGACCGGGTGCGGGTGACCGCCTCCGACGCCGATGGCACCCCAGTCGCGTCGATCGGCTCCCTGACGCTGCGCTCGTCCGACCTCGCCCTGCCCCTGGCCGGCCCCCGGTACGCCGTCCAATGGATGCCCGCCGGCCCGGCTCCCACGGTGGACATCTCCGGTGATGTCGTCGTCGACGTGCCGACCGGCGAGCTCACCGACGTGGTCGCCGGTGTGCTGACCGAGATCCAGAGCTTCCTCACCGGCGGTGCCGCCGGCCGTCTGGTGCTGGTGACCCGGGGCGCGGTGGCCACCACCGGCGGCGAGCCGGTCACCGACCTGGCGCACGCAGCTGTCTGGGGGCTCGCCCGCTCCGCCCAGTCCGAGCACCCAGACCGGATCGTGGTCGTCGACGGTGACTCGGAGTCCGGCCGGCGGAGCGGCGAATCCCAGGTCGCGATCCGTGACGGAAAAGCCCTGGTACCCCGCCTGATGCCGGTGCGGGACCCGGTGACCACACCGGTCTGGGACGGCACCGTGCTGATCACCGGCGGTACCGGCACGCTCGGCACCCTCGTCGCACGGCACCTCGTGCAACGGCACGGCGTACGGAGCCTGCTTCTGGCGAGCCGCCGGGGCGTCGTTACCGGACTGGAGGATCTCGACGCCACGATCAAGGCCGTCGCCTGCGACGTCGGCGACCGGGACGCCGTCGACGCGTTGCTCGCGCAGGTGCCGGAGGACCAGCCGCTGACTGCGGTCGTCCACCTGGCCGGCGTGCTCGACGACGCCACCGTCGAGCAGCTCACCCCGGAGCGCCTCACTACGGTGTTGCGTACCAAGGCGATCGCCGCCCGTCACCTGCACGAGGCCACCCGTGACCGGGACCTGCGCGCCTTCGTCCTCTTCTCCTCGATCGCCGGCGTCCTCGGCAGCCCGGGCCAGGCCAACTACGCCGCCGCGAACGCCGTCCTCGATGCCCTCGCCCAGGCGCGCCACGCCGAGGGGCTGCCCGCCACCTCGATCGCCTGGGGAATGTGGGCCGAGCTCAGCGACATGACCCGGGAGCTGGGCGACGGGCGGCCGAGGATGCGCGCGGCGGGACTGCGACCGTTGCGTACCGAAGTCGCACTTGCCCTGCTGGACGCCGCCGTCGGCGGTGCCCGGCCCGTGGTTGCCGCCGCCGACCTCGACCTCGCCGTCTGGCGGAACACGGACCCGGACGCCGTACCCGTGCTGCTCCGGAATCTGCGCCCTGGCCCGGCCCGGCGCACCGACCGAGCCGGCCGCGGTGCCGAGGGCGGACCCGGATGGGCCGCCCGGGTCGCCGCTCTGCCGAAGGTCGAACAGGAACGGGCGGTCCTGGACGAGGTGCGTTCCGCAGTCGCTCAGGTCCTCGGGCACACCGCTGCGGAGGCCGTCGAACCGGGGCAGGGCTTCCTGGACATGGGGTTCGACTCGCTGACGGCACTGGAGCTGCGCAATCTGCTCGGCGCGCGGACCGGCATCCGGCTGCCGGCGACGGTGATCTTCGACTTTCCCACCCCGGAGGCGCTCGCCTGCCGGCTGCGGCCCGATCCGGAGGCGGCACGGCTCGCCCTGGTCACACCGGTCGTCGCCGAGCTCGACCGGTTGACCGCGGCCCTGGCCGAGCAAACCGCCGACAGCCGGGCGCGGAGCGTTCTTGCCGACCGGTTGCAGGTGTTCCTCGACCGGCTCGTCGGCGACAGCGCCGAGACGGTGGAACTCACCACCGACGAGGAGATGTTCGCGTTCATCGACAACTCCCTGCGCCCCTCCGACCTTGCCAACTGACCCGTCCACGACGACCGCGAGGGTGAACATGGCGACCGAGGACAAGCTCCGTGAATACCTGCGGCGGGCCACCAATGAACTGCAGGAGACCCGGCGCCAACTGGGCGAGGTCCGGGCCAAAGCCCGCGAGCCGATCGCGATCGTAGCCATGGCCTGCCGCTATCCCGGCGGCGTCCGCTCACCCGAGGATCTGTGGGAGCTCGTAAGCACCGGCGCTGACGGCATCGCCGGTTTCCCGGACGACCGTGGATGGGAAATCGCGGAGTTCGGCGCCGACCCGCAGGGCGGCTTCCTCTACGACGCTGCGGATTTCGATCCGGGGTTCTTCGGGATCAGTCCGCGTGAGGCGTTGGCGATGGATCCGCAGCAGCGGTTGTTGCTGGAGGTGTCGTGGGAGGCGTTCGAGCGGGCTGGTATCGACCCCCATTCGGTACGCGGCAGCCGCACCGGGGTCTTCACCGGTCTGATGTACGCCGACTACGGCGCGCGACTTCACGACGTTCCCGAGGCGATCGAGGGCTACCTGGGCAACGGCAACATCGGGAGTGTGGCCTCCGGCCGGGTGGCCTACACCTTCGGCTTGGAGGGGCCGGCGGTGACGGTGGATACGGCGTGTTCGTCGTCGTTGGTGGCGTTGCATCTGGCAGTGCAGTCGTTGCGGCAGGGCGAGTGTGATCTGGCACTGGCCGGTGGAGTCACCACCATGTCGACGCCCCGGGTCTTTGCCGACTTCCTGCGCCAGGGCGGGCTGGCCGGCGACGGGCGGTGCAAGTCGTTTGCGGGTGCGGCTGATGGCACTGGTTGGGGTGAGGGTGTGGGTCTTCTTCTGGTGGAGCGGTTGTCGGATGCGCGGCGGCGTGGGCATCCGGTGTTGGCGGTGGTGCGGGGTAGTGCGGTGAACCAGGACGGGGCGAGTAGCCGGCTGACGGCGCCGAATGGTCCGTCGCAGGAGCGGGTGATTCGGCAGGCCCTCGCGAATGCGCGTTTGTCGCCGGCTGATGTGGACGTGGTGGAGGGG
>NZ_SMKJ01000462.1:0-3333 GCF_004348615.1 Micromonospora sp. KC207 | reverse complement strand
GACAGTGGTGCGGTGGGGGGCTCGTGCCCCGGCGAGCCGTACGGTGCCGACGGGTTCGGCTCCGGCGGGTAGCCGCCGGGGTCACCCGCTCCGGGAGGGCGAGGTGGTTCAGTCATGCACGTCACGGTAGGGGCTGTCGGCAAGCGGCCACGAGAGCGACACTGGTCGGGCCCGGCGAACGATCGGTCAGCGTGCGTCGGTGGCCGCCCGCGCTGCCGCGCGGCGGCCACCGCACCGGCCGTCCGTCGTTGATCTTACCGATGGCGGGGCGGCCGACGTAGACTGGCACTCGTTACAGTCGAGTGCCAGGAGTCGACCGCTGGCGGGCGCGGGCCCGGCAGCACGCCGGGCCGGACGTGCGACAGGAGGTGGCAGTGTGGGTCTGGACGACCGCAAGCTCGCCGTGCTCCGCGCGATCGTCGAGGACTACGTCGCGACCCAGGATCCGGTCGGCAGCAAGGCCCTTGTCGAGCGGCACCAGCTCGGCGTCTCCCCGGCGACGGTCCGCAACGACATGGCGGTGCTGGAGGAGGAGGGCTACATCCGGCAGCCGCACACCAGCGCCGGCCGGGTCCCCACCGACCGGGGTTACCGTCTCTTCGTCGACCGGCTGTCCCGGGTCAAGCCGCTCAGCCCGGCCGAGCGCCGGGCGATCGAGCGCTTCCTGGTCGGCGCGGTCGACCTCGACGACGTGGTGCACCGCACGGTGCGGCTACTGGCCCAGCTCACCCGGCAGGTCGCCGTGGTGCAGTATCCGTCGCTCGCCCGCTCGTCGGTGCGGCACCTGGAGCTGGTGCCGATCTCCACCACCCGGCTGATGCTGGTGATGATCGCCGACACGGGCCGGGTTGAGCAGCGGCTCGTCGAGCTGCCCGCGCCGGTCTCCGCCGACGACGTCACAGACCTGCGCCGGCTGGTCAACGAGAAGCTGGTCGGCAGCCGGCTGTCGGAGACCCCGCCGCTGGTGCAGGCGCTGGTCGAGGAGTCCGCCCCGCACCTGCGTGGGGCGATGACCACACTTTCCACCGTGCTGCTGGAGACGCTGGTCGAGCGGCACGAGGAGCGCATCGCGCTGGCGGGCACCGCCAACCTGACCCGGGGCGGCCTGCTCGACTTCCAGGGGTCGCTGCGGCCCATCCTGGAGGCGCTGGAGGAGGAGGTGGTGATGCTCAAGCTGATCGGCGAGGCCGAGTCGACGACCACCCGCGTGCTGATCGGCGACGAGAACGAGATCGACAACCTGCGGGCCGCCTCGGTGGTGAGCACCGGGTACGGCCCGGGGGTGACCGCCCTCGGCGGCCTGGGCGTGGTGGGCCCCACCCGGATGGACTACCCCGGCACCATCGCCACGGTGAGGGCCGTGGCACGCTACGTGGGCGAGCTGCTGGCCCAGAACTGACCAGTCAGGGGCCGACGGCCGGCTCCGGCCGACGACCGGCGCAACGCGAGAAGAACATGAGGACACGGGACGCAGTGGCCAGGGACTACTACGGCATCCTCGGCGTGAGCCGGGAGGCCTCCGACGACGAGATCAAGCGCGCCTACCGCAAGCTGGCGCGGCAGTTCCACCCGGACGTGAATCCGGACCCGGAGGCACAGGAGAAGTTCAAGGACATCAACGCCGCGTACGAGGTCCTATCGGACGACCGGAAACGGCAGATCGTCGACCTGGGCGGCGACCCGCTCGCCCCTGGCGGCGGGGGCATGGGTGGCCCGGGCGGACCCGGCGGGGCCGGCGGGGCCGGCCCGTTCGTCGGCTTCCAGGACATCATGGACGCCTTTTTCGGCGGCGCGGCCGGCGGCTCGCGGGGCCCGCGCCCGCGTACCCGGCCGGGCGCGGACGCGATCCTGCGCCTGGAGCTGGACCTGCACGAGACGGCGTTCGGCGTCGAGGCCCCGATCACCGTCGACACCGCCGTGCTCTGCACCACCTGCTCCGGGGCGGGCACCGCGGCCGGCACCCACCTGGCCACCTGTGAGGCGTGTGGCGGCCGGGGCGAGGTGCAGTCGGTCCAACGCACCTTCCTCGGCCAGGTGGTCTCCGCCCGGCCGTGCACGGTTTGCCAGGGGTACGGCACCACCATCCCGCACCCCTGCCCCACCTGCACCGGGGATGGGCGGGTTCGCACCCGTCGCTCGCTGACCGTCAAGATCCCGGCAGGGGTCGAGGACGGCATGCGGATCCGGCTCGCCCAGCAGGGCGAGGTCGGCCCGGGCGGTGGCACCGCCGGCGACCTCTACGTCGAGATCCACGAGCGCCCGCACGACGTCTACTCCCGCAAGGGCGACGACCTGCACTGCCGGGTCACCGTCCCGATGACCGCCGCCGCGCTCGGCACCCGGCTGACGATCAAGACCCTCGACAGCGAGGAGACGGTCGACGTCAAGGCCGGCACCCAGCCGGGCAGCACCCTGCGGCTGCGCGCCCGGGGCGTGCCGCACCTGCGCGGCACCGGCCGGGGCGACCTCTACGTCCACCTCGACGTGCGGACCCCGACCAAGCTCGACCCCGACCAGGAGAGAATGCTGCGCGACTTCGCCAAGACCCGGGGCGAGGAGGTCGCCGAGCTGACGAAGCAGGGCGGCTTCTTCTCCCGGATGCGCGACGCCTTCAACGGGCACGCCTGAGGTGTCGGCGCCGCTGTTCCTGGTCGACGCGCTGCCCACGGGCGACTCGCTGACCCTGAGCGGCCCGGAGGGCCATCACGCGGCCACCGTGCAGCGGCTGCGCGTCGGCGAGGAACTGCTGCTGGCCGACGGCCGGGGCGGCACCGCCGCCGCCGTGGTCACCGCCGTCGGCAGGGGCACCCTCGACCTGCGGGTCACCACCCGGGGGTACGTCGACGCGCACGTCCCCCGGCTCGTCTTGGTGCAGGGCATCGCCAAGGGCGACCGGGGCGAGCTGGCCGTGCAGGCGATGACCGAGGTCGGGGTGGACGAGATCGTCCCGTGGGCGGCGTCCCGCTCTGTGGCGCAGTGGCGCGGCGAGCGGGGCGTACGGGCCCGGGAGAAGTGGGTGGCGACCGCCCGGGAGGCGGCGAAGCAGGCCCGCCGGGCCTGGCTGCCGGTGGTGGCCGGATCCCCCGACGAGTCCACCGCCGCCGTGGCCAACCGGATCGCCGGGGCCGCCGCCGCGTTCGTCCTGCACGAGGAGGCGCAGGAACGGCTGGCCACCGCCGAGCTGCCCGACGCCGGCGAGATCGTGCTCGTCGTGGGCCCGGAGGGCGGCATCACCGACGCGGAGCTGGCCACGTTCACCGAGGCCGGCGCCCGCCCGATCCGCCTGGGGCCCTCGGTGCTGCGCACCTCTACGGCGGGCGTCGCCGCCCTCTC
>NZ_SMKJ01000461.1:0-3340 GCF_004348615.1 Micromonospora sp. KC207 | reverse complement strand
GCCCCCGCCCGCCCACAGGAGACCGGACCGTAGCCCGCCTCCGATCATCCCTCCCCGACTCCACCTGATCGGAGCTAACCATGCACCGCTTCGGCGCCACTGCCGTCGCCGCCACCCTCATCATCGCCGTCTTGCTGCTCGTCGCGACGGCCGTCTACGCCGTCATCACCCCGCACGTCACGCCCGAGCTGGTCGCGCTGGGGTTCGCCGGTGTTGCGCTACTCCAGGTGGGACTGCTGTCCCGTGGCCACGTCGACGGTGTGCGGGAGACCGTCGACCGGCTCGCGGCAGCCCTGGACAATCGGGGCCGCTGATGATGTTGTCCCCAAGGTGTCCCCACACGATGGGCAACGGCCCCTCGGAGATCACTCCGGGGGGCCGTTTTGGCTGGTAAACTGGGGTGCGCCCGGCAGGATTCGAACCTGCGGCCTTGGGATTAGAAGTCCCCTGCTCTATCCGCTGAGCTACGGGCGCGCTGTTGGTCGTGCGCCAAAAGGGTACCGCCGTGCCGAGGGGGTCTGGCGCGATGGGGCAGCCCGTCGAGGCCCGTTCAGCGTCGCACGGCCTGCCCCTGCCGGGCACCCCTGTTTCGCCCGGTCAGCTCGGTGTGGCGACCTCCGCGCCCGCCTCGGCCGGCGGCCGGCTGGCCGGCACCTCGGGCGTCGGGCCAGCACCGAGGAAGGCCTCCGCCCATCGGCCCACTTCGGTGAAGACCTTCTCCCGTACGGCGGGGCCGGAGAGGGTCAGGTCGTGCATGCCGCCGTCGAAGCGGGCCAGGGTCACGTGCCGGCCGAGGCGGGGTGCCCAGCGGACCATGTGCTCCACGTTTAGGACGGCGTCGGCGAGCGCCGCCGAGTCGTGCCACTTCGTGCCTCGGAAAGTGCGGGTGGAGCAGGCCAGCAGCACCGGCACCGGGACGTCGAGGCCGGCACGGAGCTGCCGCTGCCCGGCGCGGACCGCGTTCAGCCAGCCGGCCCGGACCGGGAACCCGGCGAGCGGCTTCCAGGCCAGATCGTACGTCCATTCGCCGCGATGCTCGGCGTGCAGGCTCTCGCCGTACACGGTGCCGAGGCCGAATGGGAGCCGGCGGCGCGGCGCCCTGCGGCCCAGGCGGGAGACGGCCGCCACGAGGGGTCTGCGGACCATCCAAGGAGCGTTGATGTCGAAGAAGGGGCTGTTGAGGACGAGCCCGTCGACGATGCCGGCGTCGCGCCGGGCGTGGGCCCAGAGGGAGATGATCAGGCCGCCGGTGGAGTGACCCATGACCAGCAGTGTGTCGTGGCCGTCGTCGGAGCGGACGATCTGCGCGGCGGCGTCCAGCTCGGGGAAGTAGTCGCCGAGGTCGCGGCAGAAGTTCGGGGTCTGGTGCGCGAGCAGGCTGCGGCCGTACTTTCGCAGGTCGAGGGCGTAGAAGTCCCAGCCCCGCTCGGCGAAGAAGTCGGCCACGTGGGTCTGGAAGAAGTAGTCGACGTAGCCGTGCACGTAGAGCACCGCGCGGCGGGTCGGGCGGTCGGCCCGGCGGCGGACCAGGGTCGCGACGACGGGCCCCTCGTCGTCGGTGCCCAGGTCGATCGTCTGCCGCTCGTACGGCGGCCCCAGCACATCCGGTTCCACGAACGCGACGGTACGCCCGCAAGCTACCCGACGGTAGCCCCGGCGGTGAGGTGGCGCACCGCCGTGGCGGACACCACCTCACCGCCGGTCGGATCAGGCCGTCCCGGCGTCGGCCCGGGGCGCGTCGTCGTCGAGGTCGCCCCCGTCCGGCCCTGCCTCGGGCAGGCCCGCCTCGGGCTGGCCGGTGTCGCGCAGCCGCTTGTTGTTGCGCGGCTCCTGCCGGGTCTTGGCGTCGTTGAGCCGGCGGCGCAGGTCGTCCCGGACGTCGTTGAGCGCGGCGTGCAGGTCCTCCTCGGCGGAGGTGGTGACGATTTTCTGCCGGCCGGCGATCCAGCACTCCAGGGTGACCTTCTGCCCCCGGGCCTCCCGGTCCTTCACGGACACCTCCAGTTCGGTGGCGTCGGCGTGGAAGCCGGCCAGCCGGGCGTCGAGGGTGGCGAACTGCTCGGCGATCCAGTTCCGGTCACCCTGGGAGAAGCCCGCCCCGACGCGCAGGCACTCGGCCACGGTCGCTGGGTTCGCCACGGCGCTCATCGCAGCACCTTGCCCTCGGTGCGGACGGAGCCGGTCGTACGGGATCGGCAGGAAGTCATGTCCCGTGGCCTTTCTGATCGGACGGTGTGCCGTCGGCGGTGCTCGGTTGATCAAAGCTGTACCCAGTCACGGTCCGTCCGGAAACGCCCCCGGTGGGGCCGCCCGCGCGCACTCGGGCGGGGCCTAGCACACCTGAGCTTGATCAGGTCCTTGTCCACAGGGCATCGGGTTGTCCACAGGCGGGGGCTGGGCGGTGGCGAGGGGCTGGCCGGAGCGGCCAGTGTCGGTGGCGAGTCGACTCACCAATGGCAGGCCCGGATCATCCCTGGAGGGGCGATGTTCGACACCTACGTCACGATCGTCGGCAATGTGCTGACCGCGCCGGAGTGGCGGCGCACTACCCAGAGCGGCACGCTGGTGGCCAACTTCAAGGTGGCCTCCACCGCCCGCCGGCTCGACCGGGACAGCGGCCGGTGGGTGGACGGCAACAGCCTCCGCGTCCGCGTCAACTGCTGGCGGAAGCTGGCCGAGGGGGTGGCCGCCTCCGTGATGGTCGGCGACCCGGTGATGGTCGTCGGCCGGCTCTACACCCGCGACTGGACCGACGACGCGGGCAACCACCGCACGGTGTACGAGTTGGAGGCGGTCGCCGTCGGCCACGACCTGTCCCGGGGGCGGGGCCGGTTCCTGCGCAACCGGCCGCACATGGTCACCAGCACGGTCGAGGACGCCGAAACGGAGACCCGGGTGCACGGTGAGCCGACCGAGCGGGTCCCGCACGGGCAGGCACCCAGCGGGCCGGAGGACCGCCCCTTCGGCGAGGACTTCGAGCCGCGCGACTTCGACCCGGCCCGCGCCTCCTTCGACCCGCGTGGCTCGGACGCCCCGTACGGCTCGGACGCCCTGGGCGGCTCCAACGGCACGCCCGACTCGAACTATCGGCACGGCCTGGGTGACCCGCACGGCCTGGGTGACCTCGGCGAACGGGACGACCTGGACGACGACTCCGGGGACGACGGCGGGTTCGGCGACGGCTCCGGCGAGGGCGGTCGGTTCGGCGACGGCTCCGGCGAGGGTGGTGGGTTCGGCGACGGCTCCGGCGAGGGTGGTGGGTTCGGCGGGGACGAGGAACTGGCCGGGCCGGGCGTGGCCGGAGGCGATCCGTCCCCGGCCGGGCTCGACGACCCCGAGC
>NZ_SMKJ01000460.1:0-3353 GCF_004348615.1 Micromonospora sp. KC207 | reverse complement strand
ACCACCCCCCGGCCGCCGTCGGCCCCTGCCGACCCGCCGGCCGCCGACGCTCCGGCGGCACCGGGGGCGACGCCACCGTCGCCGACGTCGCCACGGGCCACCCGCCCCGATCCCGGGCCGTCCGCCGCCCAGCCGCCGGCCGGCTCGTCGTCGGCCGGTTCGTCGCACGGCACCCAGCAGATCGCCCAGCCGCCCGGCGGGCCGCAGCCGGCGATGGCCGCCGGGGCGTCCCGGGCGGGCGCGGGGGACCAGGTGAACCGGCCGCTCGCGGTCTCCGCGGTGCTCGCCGTCGCCAGCATCGTCGGGGCGCAGATCGGGGCGGTCCTCGGGTTGCGCCGCCGGCCGGCGATCGCCAGGGCCACCAGCGGCGCGCGTGCCCTCGTCACCGGCCGACACCGCCGGGACTGACCTCCGCGACTCCAGGTCGGCGATATTGCGGCATCCGGCGCGGGAGAAACCGCCATGCCGGCGGCATTGCGGCGGCGTCCCCGGCCCCCGCCGAGCCGGGCGGGCCCGCCCACGCCGAGCCGGGCGGGCCCGCCCACGCCGAGCCAGCCGCGTTGAGCCCAGGCGGGCCCGGGCGCGTCGCACTCAGGGCAGCCGCGCCTCCAGGACCCCGTCGACCACGCGGGTCGGCAGGACCTGTTGGTCGTTGCCGGACGGCCCGTGCATGACCTCGCCCCCGTTGAGCCGGAACGCGCTGCCGTGCCACGGGCAGACGACGCAGGCGTGCCCGTCGATCTCGGTGACCTCGCCCTCGCCGAGCGGGCCGCTCTGGTGCGGGCAGCGTTCCAGCATCACCGTCACCTCGTCGCCGTGCCGGTAGAGGATCACCGAGACGTCGTCCATCTCACGGGTGACCAGCTTCCGCTGGGGCAGCGCGGCAAGGTCCGCCAGCGCGTGCCAACCCTCGCCGATCCGGTGCAGCTCGGAGACGCTCTGGTTGACCTGCGCCCCCTGCTTGTACGCCAGGTGCCCACCGAGGTAAGCGCCTGCGCTCGCCGCGCTGAGCCCGAGGTACGCCAGCGCCCGCCCGGTGCCGTGCCGGCCATTGAGCCGGGCCGCCAGCGAACCCGCGTACAGGGTCAGGCCGATGGTGTTCGACGCGGCGTGCACCAGCCCGATGCGGCGCTGGTCCCGGGAGAGGGCCGCCCAGTCGTTCAGCCCGGCGACCGCCGCCGGGAGAGCGCTGACCGTGCCCAACCCGACCAGGGTGGTGGCCGCCCGGCGCTGGCCGGGCAGCAGGTCGAGCACGGCGGCGCTGATCCAGGAGCCGATCGGCACCTGCACCAGCGCCGGGTGCAGCGGGTGGCCGAGGAAGACGCCGTGCAGCAGGTCGCGGACCCGCTGAGGGCGCAGGGTGGCCTGGACGGCGCGTTGCAACCGGTCGCCGGCCCGGTCCAGCGCCGAGGCCCGTTCGATTTTTGTCAGCAGTGCCCTCATTCCGTCCGGATTCCCGGCGGAAGCGGTCGCAAACCGGGCGGCGGTGACGAGCCTGTCCGGCGTACGCGTTGACCACGCGCGCACCGGACACGGGACTCATCAACGGGCCTGGCCACCTTGTCGACGTGCACGAGTTGGCTGTTCGGTCGGTCGGTCACCCGCCGACCAGCGGTCGTGGTGCACCGCCTCGGCGAGGGGCCTCCGCCGTCGCCATCCGTGCCGCTCCAGGTCCGGCACGGCCTCCAGGTGGGTGACCGGCCCGACGCAGAGCCAGGCCACCGGCCGGATGCCCTCCGGGACGCCCAGCAGCTCGGCCAGGAACGGCTCCCGGTAAAAGGAGACCCACCCGACGCCCAGCCCCTCGGCGGTGGCGGCGAGCCAGAGGTTCTGGATGGCCAGGCAGACCGAGTAGAGGCCGGCGTCGGCGATGGCGTGCCGGCCGAGCACGGCCGGGCCGCCGCGCTGCGGATCGTACGTGACGACGACCGACAGCGTCGACTCCAGCACCCCATCGATCTTGATAGGTGCGAACCGGTCCGCCGCCGCGCCGTCCAGGGTGGCGGCGAAGGTGGCCCGCTCGGTCTGGACGTGCCGGTGGAACCGGCGGCGGACGTCGGCGTCCCGGACCAGGACGAAGTCCCACGGCTGCGAGAAGCCGACACTGGGCGCGGCGTGCGCCGCGTCGAGGATCCGGTGCAGGGTGTCGGCCGGCACCGGGTCCCCGGTGAACTGGGCCCGGACGTCCCGGCGGCGGTGAATGGCGTCGTAGAGTTCCACAGGCAGGCTCCCGCTGCGCTCGGCCCACCCCTCGCGGGTGGGCGGTCGACGCGAGGCCGGTCTTCGGACTCCCGGATCGACGCCTGGCCGTCCGCCTTCCCAGCCGCACGGCCAGTGGCTGCGCTCCTCGCGCGTGGACGGTGGCTCCCCGGTCACCGCGGCGGGCCCGTGCCGGTTTTCCACCGGCTTCCCGATTCTCCCCGCGCACGCGGGGCACCTCACATGATCGTGCCGCCGCGATGCTAGCGCCTCGCGCGGCGACGGCCCAGCGCGGCGAGCGCCCAACACGGCGTGACGGCCCAACTCGCCCGGCCGGTCGCGGCCCGCGGCAGCGCTCCGGCCTGCGACGGCGGCCCCAGCTACCCGGGCCGGCGGCCACGCGTCGGCGTATCCACCGCCACCAGGGGCGGTGGAGCGGCACGCCGGTGGCGCGCCCCCGGTCATTCCCGCAGGGTCTGGCTGGGCGACCGTCCGTAGGCCCGGCGGTACTGGGTGGCGAACCGGCCCAGGTGGACGAAGCCCCAGCGGGCGGCGACGGCCGCCACGGTGAGGCCCGCGCCGGGCTCGGCGGCCCGGAGGTCGCGATGCACCCGCTCCAGGCGTACCCGCCGCAGGTAGAGCGTCGGGGTGGTGTCGAGGTACCGCCGGAAGGCCTGCTGGAGGGCCCGCGCGCCCAGCCCTGCCGCGACCGCGACGTCCGTCACGGTCAACGCCTGGTCCGCGTGTTCCTCGATGTAGGCGACCGCGCGCCGGACCGCCGCCGGCGCGATGGCCCCGTCGCCGCGGGTCGGTGCCTCGGTCATCGTCGTGTTGGGGAACGTGGACAGCGCGACGGCCGCCAGCAGCCCGAGCGCCTCCGCCTGCACCAGGGCGTTCGCCCCGAACGCGGTGTCCGGCAGCACGACCCGGGTGAGATACCGCGTGATGCTGCGCCAGAGGTCCGCGGCGGCCGGGGACACCGGCAGCAGTCCCTGGAACCGCAGGTTCACCGGCGCGATGCCGCACCGCTCCTGCGCGACCCGCCGCACCTCGGCGAGGGGAAGCTCCAAGGCGACGACCTCCATGTCGCGGTGCAGGATCGTCCTGGTCCGCCCAGGCGGCACCAGCAGCAGGTAACCCGCCCCGGCCATGAC
>NZ_SMKJ01000045.1:0-30908 GCF_004348615.1 Micromonospora sp. KC207 | reverse complement strand
GCGCAGCGCCGCGCGGTCCGGCTTGCCGTTGCCGAGCCGGGGCAGCTCGGCCACCGGGTGCACCCGAACGGCCCGCGCCGGCAGGCCGGCCGCCGCGGCGGCGAGCCGCCGCACCCGCTGCACGTCGGGACCGCCGGTTGCCGCCACGACCAGCTCGCGGTCCGTGCCGACGCAGCACGCGGCGACCCCTCGCGCGGCAAGCTGCTCCTCGACGCGCGCCAGGTCGACACGCAGCCCGAAGACCTTGGCGAGCCCGCCGACCCGCCCCACGATCTCGTAGAGGCCGTCGGGGGCCCGGCGGGCCACGTCGCCGGTGCGCAACTCCTCGACGGCGCGGCCGAGGGCCAGGTCGGCCGGGGTCCGCGCGTAGCCGAGCATCACGTTGGGGCCGGTGTAGACCAGCTCGCCCGTGTCCGGCTCCGGCCGGTCGGGCAGCGGGCGCAGCCGGAACGACCCGCCGGGGATGGGCACGCCGATCGCCTCGGGCCGGGTCGCGGCCAGGTGCGGCGGCAGGTACGCCATTCGCGCGGTGGCCTCGGTCTGGCCGTACATGACGAACAGGTCGAAGCCCCGGCGTCGGCCGAGCGCCGCGTACCGGGTCACCCGGTCGGGGTCGAGTCGGCCCCCGGCCTGGGTGACGTAGCGCAGGTGGGGCAGGTGCATCTCGGCGAAGCCGACCCGGTCCAGCAGCTCGAAGGTGTACGGCACGCCGGCCAGGGCGGTGCCCCGGGCGGCGCGGAACAGCTCCCAGAAGTCCCGGTCGGCCACCGATCGGTTGGTGAGGACCAGCGCGGCGCCGCGCAGCAAATGGCTGTTGACCACCGACAGGCCGTAGCAGTAGTGCATCGGCAGGGTGGTGGCCGCCCGGTCGGTGTGCCGCACGCGCAGGTAGGCGGCGATCGCCTCGGCGTTGGCCTGGAGGTTGGCCCGGGACAGCCGGACCAGCTTCGGCGACCCGGTCGAGCCGGAGGTGCTCAGCAGCAGCGCCAGCTCGGGGTGCAGCTCGTGCCGGCTGGCCGGCCGTCGCTCGTCGACCGTGAGGGCCCCGTGGACCCGGCGCAGCACCACGTCCGGGTCGTACGCCCGCTCCAGGGCGGCCGTCGCCGCGTCGTTGTCGCCGGGTGCCAGCAACAGCGGGTGCCCGGCGGTCAGCGCGGCGAGATACGCGACCAGCTCGTCGACCCGGTTGGCGCCGGCGAGCAGCACCAGCCGTCGGGCGGTGCCGAGGTGGGCAGCCAGCTCGGCGACCCGGTCGGCCAGCTCCCGGTAGCTGAGCCGGCCGTCGGCGGTGAGTACCGCCGGGCGGTCGCCGTGGCTGCCCAGGGCGGCGGCGAAGGGCACCGGCTCGACGCCGGGGAGGACACACATGGCGGCTAGGTTAGGGCAGCCAATCCTCAGTGAGACGCGGGGGAGGTGGACATCACTCCTGGCCACAGCGGAGATGGATTTGCCTCACGACTCGCAGGTAAGGTAATCCTTGCCTGTGCAGAAGCGTCTGAGCGTCGTACTGGCCACCGCCCTGGCGGGTCTCCTCTCCCTGACCGCCTGCGGCGGCGACGAGGGTGACCCGGGCAAACCGGGCGACAAGCGGCTGACCATCTACAGCGGTCGCAGCGAGAGCCTGGTGAAGCCGGTGTTGGAGAAGTTCGAGAAGTCCTCTGGCGTCACCGTCGACGTCCGCTATGGCACCACCGCCCAGATGGCGGCCCAGCTGCTCGAAGAGGGCGACCGCAGCCCCGCCGACGTCTTCTTCGCCCAGGACGCCGGCGCGCTCGGCGCGGTCACCAAGGCCGGCCTGTTCGCCGTCCTGCCGCAGGACCTGCTCGACCGGGTGCCGGCCGCGTACCGGGCCACCGGCGGCCAGTGGGTCGGCGTCAGCGGCCGGTCCCGGGTGCTGGCCTACAACGCCGACCAGGTGACGAAGGACCAGCTACCGGCGTCGGTGTTCGAGCTGACCGACCCGAAGTGGAAGGGCCGGGTCGGCGTCGCCCCGACCAACGGCTCGTTCCAGGCGTTCGTCACCGCCCTGCGGGTGCAGCACGGCGACGCGAAGGCCAGGGAGTTCCTGACCGGGCTGAAGGCCAACGAGCCGCAGATCCGCGAGGGCAACGTGCAGATCGTCGCCGACATCGACGCCGGCAAGCTCGCGGCCGGTCTGGTCAACCACTACTACGTCTACGAGCTGGCCAAGGAGCGCGGCGGCGACGCGTCCGCCCTCAAGGCCCGGCTGCACTTCTTCCCCGACGGCGACACCGGCGGGCTGGTCAACGCCGCCGGGGTCGGCGTGCTCACCCGCGCCGGCACCGATCCCGACGCCCGGGCGCTGGTCGACTACCTGCTCGGTACCGAGGCGCAGACCCACTTCGCCACCCAGACGTTCGAGTACCCGCTGACCGCCAATGTGTCGGCCGTGCCGGGCCTGCCGCAGCTCGCCGACCTCGACGCCCCGAAGATCGACCTGAACGACCTCGACACGCTCGACGTCACCGTCAACATGATCAAGGAAGCTGGGCTGGCCTGAACGGCGTCCGCACCGTCGACCGCCAGGCCCCCGCCGAGGCCCGGCGGTCGACGCGCCGCGTCCTGCTCCGGCCGGGGCTGGCCGCCGCGTCGGCCGCCGCCGTCGCGGTCGCCCTGCTGCCCCTGGTCTACCTCGCCGTGCGGGCTGGCGAGGCGGGCGGCGACCGGATCGCCGCCGAGCTGTTCACCGCCCGGGTCGCCATGCTCGCCGGGCGAAGCCTGGCTCTGGCCGCCGTGGTCACCGCCGCCTGCGTCGTCCTCGGCGTCGCGGCCGCGTTCCTGGTCGCCCGCACCGACCTGCCGGGCCGTCGCGCCCTCGGCGTCGTCGCGGCGCTGCCGCTGGCAGTGCCCACGTATGTCGCCGGGTTCGCCTGGACCGCCACGGTGGACGGCTTCGAGGGCTTCTGGGCGGCGGCGCTGCTGCTGACCGTCTGTTCCTACCCGTACGTGTACCTGCCGGCCGTCGCCGCGCTGCGCCGGGCCGACCCCGGGCAGGAGGAGGTGTCCCGCTCGCTGGGCCGGGGCCCGTGGGCGACCCTGGTCGGGGTGACACTGCGCCAGATCCGGCCCGCCGTGGCCGCCGGCGCGCTGCTGGTCGCCCTGTACGTCCTGTCCGACTTCGGCGCGGTGTCGATCGTGCGGGTGGACACCTTCACCCGGGCCATCTTCACCGCGTTCAACCTGGGCTTCGACCGTACCGGGGCGCTGGTGCTCTCCACCGTGCTGGTCGTGCTCACCGTGCTGTTGATCGGCGCGGAGCTGGGCACCCGCACCCGCGACGCCCGGTACGCCAGCACGGTCGTGCGTCCGCCCGCGCGGCTGGCGCTTCGCCGCTTGCGGTGGCCGGCCCTGTCCGCCCTGCTCGCGGTCGACGCGCTGGCCCTCGGCGTGCCGGCGTTCGGGCTGGCCCGCTGGCTCGGCGCGGGGGTGTCCCGCCCCGGCTCCCTCGCCGAGGTCGCGGCCGCCGCCGGCGGGTCGCTGTCGGTGTCACTGGCGGGCGCGGCGTTCACCATGCTGCTCGCCCTCCCGGTGGGGCTGCTCGCCGCCCGCGCGCCCGGCCCGGTGACCACCGTGCTGGAGCGGCTGACCTACGTCGCGCACGCCCTGCCCGGCGTGGTGATCGGGCTGTCCCTGGTGTTCTTCGCCGTCAACGTGGCGTACCCGCTCTACCAGAGCAGGTGGCTGCTGGCGCTGGCGTACGCGACGCTGTTCCTGCCGCTGGCCGTCGGGGCGGTGGCATCCGCCGCCGCGCAGAGCCCGCCCGCCGTGGAGGAGGCCGCGCGGTCGCTGGGCCGGGGCCCGTTCGCCGTGTTCCGCACGGTCACCCTGCCGCTGACCCTGCCCGGGATCGGCGCCGGGGCGGCCCTGACGTTCCTCACCTGCATGAAGGAACTGCCAGCCACGCTGCTGCTGCGCCCGACCGGAATGGACACCCTGGCCACCGAGCTGTGGACGCACACCTCGACCGCCGCGTACGCCGCCGCCGCGCCGTACGCGGCGCTGCTCGTCGCGCTTGCCGCCGTGCCGACCTGGCTGCTCGCGGCGCGCACCGGACTGACCGATGCCGGCCCGACCGCCCCCGGAGGCACCCGATGACCGAGACGATGCTGGCCGTTGCCGGGCTGACCAAGTCGTACCAGACGGTGTCCGCTTTGGCCGGCGTCGACCTCGACGTGCGGCGGGGCGCGCTACTGGCCGTGCTGGGCCCGTCCGGCTGCGGCAAGACCACCCTGCTGCGCTGCGTCGCCGGGTTCGAGCGGGCCGACTCCGGCGGCATCACCGTCGCCGGCCGACCGGTCGCCGCCGACCGGGTGCACGTGCCGCCGCACCGTCGCCGGGTCGCCGTCGTACCCCAGGAGGGGGCGCTGTTCCCGCACCTGTCCGTGGCCGACAACGTCGGCTACGGGCTGGACCGGGCGGCCCGCCGCACCGGCCGCGTCGAGGAGGTCCTCGCCCTGGTCGGGCTCGACGGCTACGGCCCCCGGATGCCGCATCAGCTCTCCGGCGGCCAGCAGCAGCGGGTCGCGGTGGCCCGCGCGCTCGCGCCCCGGCCGCCGCTGGTGCTGCTCGACGAGCCGTTCAGCGCCCTCGACGCGCGGTTGCGTGGCGAGCTGCGCGCCGACGTGCGGCAGGCGCTGCGGGCCGACGGGGCGACGGCCGTCCTGGTCACCCACGACCAGGGCGAGGCGCTGTCCATGGCCGACGCGGTCGCCGTCATGGACGCCGGGCGCATCGTCCAGTGCGGACCGCCCGCCGAGGTCTACCGGGACCCGGCGACGCCCTGGGTGGCCCGGTTCGTGGGCGACGCCGTGCTGCTGCCGGCCACCGTCGACGACGCGGTCGCCCTGACCCCGCTGGGCCGGCTGCCGCTGCGTGGCGCGGCGACCGGCGGCGCGGCGACGGTGCTCATCCGGCCGGAGCAGATCCGCCTCGCCGCCACCGGCGGGCCGCTGGCCACCGTGGTCCGGCAGGACTTCCACGGTCACGACGCGCTGACCACGCTGCGGCTCGACGACGGCACTGTGCTCACCGCGCGGACCCTGGACGAGGGGTCCGCGCTCGCCGCCGGCGCGCAGGTCGCGGTCACGGTGCGCGGCGAGGTCCGGGCGTACGCCGGATAGCCGGACAGGTCCCAGGTGCGCGCGGCGTCGGCGTTGTAGGTCTGCCGGCCCGGATTGTGCGAGCTCATCAGCGAACGGCGTCGGCGGTGGCCAGGGCGGCCCAGCGGCGGCGATGTCCATCGTGGCGTTGACCGCCAGGTGCACCGGCCAACCGTCGTCGTCGAGCGGGCCCGTCCCGGCCGAGTACGACGGCACCACGATCGCCGTGCCGTCGGCGTCGGTGACGGTGAGGACGTCGGCGAAGAACTCGGCGGCCTCCGTCAGCCACCCGGCCAGCTCGCCGAGCGGCTCCCCGGTCACCAGGTGGTGTTCGTACAGGGGGTGCGGCAGCCAGTCCGCGCCGGACAGCCAGGCCGGGGCAGCAGGTGGGCCAGCCGGGGCGGCTGGGCGTCGTGGGTGCCGTTGGGCAGCACGAAGTGGTGGTGGTTGACGATGACGCGCTCGGCGTACGGGTCTCCGAGCACCATGATTCCGTACCCGCCGTTGCCGGACAGGAAGGCGTCCTCCCACCCGGCGGCGGGCGAGTCGTCCCAGACGCGGTGGGCGGACGCGGGCAGGTCAACTCTCACCGACGAACCCCCGGGCGGCGGCCGTGCTGTCGCGGATCGTCAGCCGGGGTTCGAGCAGGGTGGCGTCCGGCACCGGCTCGCCGTGCACCTTGCGCATCAGCAGCGACACCGCCTGCTGGCCGACCTCCTCCGCCGGCACGGGCACCGAGGTGAGCCGGGGGCTGGCCTGCTCGGCGAACTGGTCGGGGCAGATGCCGACCACCGACACGTCCTCAGGCACCCGCCGGCCGAGGGTGGGCAGCGTGGCCAGCACGGGCCCGACCGCCGACTCGTTCTGCACGATCAGCCCCGACAGGTCCGGCCACCGGTCCAGCAGCTCGACCAGTTCGCGGCGCACGGCTGCCGTGCCCTCCTCGCAGGGCCGGACCACGGTGTCGACGCCGAGCCGCGCGGCGGCGTCGACGATGCCGTTGCGGGTCCGGTGCGCGAAGCCGGTGCCCCGGTCGTAGACGGCGGCCGGGGGGCCCAGCAGGGCGATCCGCCGGTGGCCCAGCCCGGCCAAATGCTCGACGCAGAGCGCGCCGGCACGGTGGAAGTCGAGGTCGACACAGGTCAGGCCGGTGGGGTCGGAGGGGAAGCCGATCAGCACACTGGGCCGGCCCAGCTCCCGCAGCAGCGGCACCCGCGAGTCGTGCATCTCCACGTCCATCAGCAGCAGGCCGTCCACCATGGCGCTGGCCGCGATGCGGCGCAGCCCCGCCGGCCCCTCGTCGGAGGTGACCAGCAGCACGTCGTGTTCGACGGTGCGCGCGGTGGTCACCACCGCCATGGCGAACTGCATCACCACAGGCACCTGCATCCCGGAGCGCAGCGGCAGCACCAGCGCGACGACGTTGGCCCGCCGGCTGGCCAGGGCGCGCGCGCCGGCGTTCGGGTGGTAGCCGAGCATCCGGATGCTGGCCAGCACCCGGATGCGGGTGACCTCGGAGATCGCCCGTTTGCCGCTGAGCACGTACGACACGGTGCTGACCGCGACCCCGGCGTGCCGGGCGACGTCGGAGATGGTGACCAGGTCGGGTGACTTCGCGGGCCGCGCCGCCGCTGGCAGGCGCGTGCCGTGGTCACCGGGACCGGCCGGCACCCGTGGCCTCCCTGGCCGGCGCGTCGGCGGACGCCGTCCTGACGGTGAGCGTGCCGACGAGTCGGATGTCGGTGGCGGACCGGCCGACCAGCACGCTGTGCGCGGCGTCCTCGACCACGCGGGCGCCACGGGACTCGTCCCACCAGCCCAGGTCGGCGGCGCGCAGCCGCAGCCGCACCACCTCGCGCTCACCCGGAGCGAGGGTGACCCGCGCGAAGCCCCGGAGCTGGCGTAGGGGCTGCTTGACCCGGGAGCGCCGCTGCCGGGTGTAGAGCTGCACCACTTCCTCCCCCGCGCGGGCACCGCTGTTGGTCACCTCGACGCGCACCTCGACCTCCCCGTCGGGGGTCACCGACGCCGCGCTGAGCCGTAGGTCAGCGTAATCGAAGCGGGTGTAGCCGAGCCCGTGGCCGAGGGGGTACAGGGGGTCACCCCGGTAGTACAGGTACGTGGCGTCGGCGTCGATGATGTCGTAGTCGAGCAGGTCGGGCAGCTCGGCGGCGTCGGCGTACCAGGTCTGGGTGAGCCGTCCGCCCGGTTCGGCGTCGCCGAGGAGCACCGCGGCCAGCGCCGCCCCGTGCTCCTGGCCGCCGTGCGCCGACCACAGCACCGCCGGCAGGTGGGCCTCGGCCCACCCGATCGCGTACGGGTAGCTGCTGGTCAGCGCGAGGACGGTGTGGGGGTTGGCGGCGTACGCGGCGCGCAGCAGCGCCTCCTGCCCGGCCGGCAGCGCCAGGTCTTCCCGGTCCTCGGTTTCCCGCCCGTTGATCATCGGGTGGTTGCCGAGCGCCACCACCACCACGTCGGCGTCGGCGGCCAGGGCAGCCGCTTCGGCCGCGCCGTCGGTGATCAGCTCCACGGCGAACACGGTGGCCAGGTCCGGCCCGGCGGCGTCGACGCGGAGCTGCCCGTCCGGGCCGGCGGTGACGTACCGGTCGGTGGCGAGGTGGTGCAGCAGCACGGTGCCGTCGGGGCCGGGCCGGAACCGGAACGTCTCCCGGACCACCCAGCCGCCTGGTTGGGCGCGGTCGTTGACCAGGGCGCCGTCGTCGTCGGCCCCGACGTGCCGGCCGTTGGCGACGGCGCGCAGCGCCACCGTGTCCGCGCCCCAGTCGAAAACGTCGAGCCAGGTGTCGTCGGTGGCGGCGGTCGCGTCGAGGGTGAGCGGGCCGCCGTCGGCGTCGGTCGCGCAGCGGACGTAGCGGTCTTTGGCGCGCAACGCGATCCGGTCGGCGCCGTTGTGGCTGGTGACGGTGTCGACCCGCGCGGCCAGGGCGTCGAGGGTGCTGACCGCGTACGGCAGGGTGCCGCTGTACCAGTCGGTGTACACCGCGTCGGCGAGCGGGCCCAGCACGGCGACCCGCAGCCCCGGGCGCGGGGCCAGAGGTAGCAGGCCGTCGTTGCGCAGCAGCACGACGGCCTGCCGGGCGGCCTCGCGGGCCAGTTCCCGGTGTGCCGGGCAGTCGACGACGTCCGGGGCCGCGTCGGCCCACGGGTCCTCGTGCGCCGGGTCGAGGTCGCCGAGGCGGAGCCGGACGTTGAGGATCCGCCGGACCGCCCGGTCGACGTGGGCGGTGGTGATCAGGCCGCGCTCCAGGGCCTCGCCGATCCGGTTGGCGGTCAGCGCGCTGTTCGTGTCGTCCTCGGTGAAGTTGTCGATCCCGGCGCGCAGGGCGGCGGCGAAGCCGCTGACGTGGTCGCGCTCGCGACCCTGCACCCCGGCGATGTTGGTGGCCGCCCCGGCGTCGCCGACGACCATGATGTCGTCGGTGGCCATTGGACGCAGCTCGCCCTCGATCAACGGGCTCAGGTGCGCCGGGACCCCGTTGACCAGGTTGTACGAGGCCATCACGGCCACCGCCGCGCCGGCCGCCAGCGGCGCGCGGAACGCCGGCAACTCGTACTCGTGCAGCACCCGAGGTGACAGGTTGCTGGAGGTGGTGGCACGGTCGGTCTCGTTGTTGTAGCCCAGGAAGTGCTTGAGCGTCGGCGCGGTCCGCAGCCGGTCGGGGTGGTCGCCGCGCAGACCCCGGGCGTACGCGGTGGCGAGGTGCCCCGTGAGCCACGGGTCCTCGGACCAGCCCTCCTCGTTGCGTCCCCAGCGGGGGTCGCGCAGCGGGTTGACCACCGGCGCCCAGACGTTCAGGCCGACCCGCTCGGGGTCGGCATTGTGCTTGGCGCGCACCTCGTCGCCGACGGCGGCGCCGACCGACCGCACCAGCTCGGCGTTCCAGCTGCTGGCCAGCCCGATCGCCTGTGGGAAGACCGTGGCCGTGCCGAGCCAGGCCACCCCGTGCAGCGCCTCGGTGCCGGTGCGGAACGGCGGCAGCCCCAGCCGGGCGACCGGGGCCTGCCATTGGTGCAGCAGTCCGATCTTTTCCGGCAGGGTGAGGCGGGTCAGCAGGTCGTCGACGCGGGCGGCGGGGGACGGGCCGGGCGTCCGGCCGGTGCTGTCGGTCATGGTGGATCGGTTACCTTCCATGGGCTAGCCGCACTGCCCAGGCGGGAGGTCGAAGCGCTTCGACGACCGCCGTGACGGTTGGCATCGCGGAGGTGGTGGTGTGCGGCTGTCGACCCGGACGCGGTGAAGCGCTTCGACAACCGGCGAAGAACCAGGCCGCCCCGACTGCCCGGACGGGACGGCTGCTCCGAGGTTGGCACCACCGGGCCGATGCGGTCAAGGGCTGACGGCCACGGGTTCAGACGTCAGCGGGCGGGCAGCCGACCACTCTCGACGGTGGCCAGGGCTGCCGTGGCGCCGCCGAGCGCGGCGGCCGTAACCCCCAGCGTGGACGCCTCCAGCCGGCACCCGCCGGCCTCCGGCGTCAGCGTCCGGGCTGCCAGCTCCGTCCGGGCCGTCGGCAGCAGCCACGGCCCCAACGTCGCGAGGTGACTCCCGACCAGCACCACCTCGGGGTTGAGCAGGTCGGCCAGCACGGCGACCGCGCGGCCGAGGTGGCGGCCGGTCTCGGCCAGCCCGGCCCGTACGGTCGGGTCGTCCTGCCCGGCCAGGGCCTTCAGCCGGTCGAGTTCCGGAAGGAAGTCGGTTACCGGGCCGTCCTCGGCGGCGTCGGGCAGCAGCCGACGCACGACGGCGGGCAGCCCGACCAGCGCCTCGAGGCAGCCGGACCGCCCGCAGGCGCAGGCGGGGCCGGCCGGGTCGAGGCACAGGTGCCCGATCTCGCCGGCGAAGCCCCGCTTGCCGCGCAGCAGCCGGCCGTCGGCGATCACCCCGACGCCGATTCCCGCGCCGCCGGTGAGGTGGACCAGGTCGGTGGCGCCGGCCTGCGCGCCGTGCCGCTGCTCGGCCAGGGCGGCGAGGTTCGCCTCGTTGTCGACGGTGACCGTGAAGTCCACATCACGCAGCGCGGCGCGAAGCTGGGCGGCGAGGGGGACGTCGCGCCAGCCGAGCGCGGGGGCCAGGGGCACGCAGCCGACCGCGTCGACCAGGCCCGGCACCCCGACGGTCAGGCCGAGCAGGATCCGCCCGTCGCCGGTGACCCGGGCGGTGGCCCGGCGGACCAGGGCGGCGAGGGCGCGTACCGTCTCGGTGGGCGTCGCCGCCGCCGCGGCGAAGGCGCGGCGCCAGGTGAGCAGCCGGTTGCCGCCGAGGTCGACGGCGACCGCCACCAGCTCGTCGGCGCCGATCTGGAGCCCGAGGGCGGCGTACGGCTCGCCGTCGAGGACGAGCATGGTGGCCGGGCGGCCGACCCGGTGCTCGGTCAGCCCGGTCTCGCGCACCAGCCGGCGCTCGATCAGCTCGGTGACGAGGCTGGAGACGGTGGCCTTGTTGAGCCCGGTGCGTGCCGCGATGTCGGCCCGGGAGCAGGGGGCGTGCACCCGGACGTGTCGCAGCACCACGGCCCGGTTGGCGACCCGGACGTCGCCGAGGTCCGTCGGCTGCGGGTCGTTCTGCCTGCTGATCAAGATCTGCCCGCTCCCTGCGCTGCCGGTGCGCGATCCCCCGGTCGGTCCGCGCGTCCATCATCGCGCACCCCGGCACCCCACCGGCCGCCGCGCGCCTCGTCGCCCTGCGGCCGCCGCTCCCTTGTGGGCTGGATCACCGTCGATTAGTTTATTCGGCTAGTAACCCAACTAATCCTAGCCGGGCGCTCGTGCTCCGCAAGCCCCGCGTGTCAGATGAAGGGAACGCCGTGAAGCCGTCCCTGCCAGGCGTATCCACCGATCGCCGGACCCTGCTGCGTCTCGCCGGTCTCGGCGCCGCCGCCACGATGGGGGGCACCACCCTCGCCGGATGCAGCAAGGAGGCCGGTAGCAAGGGCGCCGCCACCAAGGCCGACGCGGTCCGAGCCGTCCTGCCCAACTACAAGCCGGCCGAGGTCCTCAAGCCGGACATCCCGGGGGAGGGGCCGATCCCGGACGGCTACCTCAGCTACCCCCGCGAGCTCGTCGACGCGGTCACCGAGCAGCCCGGCAAGGGCGGCGCGGCGATCCGCACGATGAGCCCCTGGTGGGGACCGACCCCGCCCACGCTGGGCAGCAACTCCTATCTGGCCGCGATCAACACCAAGCTGGGCGTCGAGATCAACCCGAGCCTGCAGGACGGCACCACGTTCGCCGACAAGCTCAACGCCATGCTCGGCGCCCGCGACGTGCCCGACCTGCTCATGGTCCCCAACTGGGAGGTCGACAAGGTCGCCCGGTTCTCCGACGCGGTGAAGGCCCTCTTCGAGGACCTCACCGACCACCTCAAGGGCGACGCCGCTGCGAAGTACCCGTACCTGGCCGCGCTGCCCACCGGCTCCTGGGAGTACTCGGTCTGGGGCGGCCGGCTGGCCGCCGTGCCGTATCCCACCGACGGCCCGTTCGCCTGGGCCCTGTTCCACCGCAAGGACCTGTTCGACAAGGCCGGCCTGGCCGCGCCGACCTCCCCCGAGGAGCTGTACGAGCTGGGCAGGAAGGCCACCGATCCGGGCAAGGGCGTGTGGGCCTTCGGCTCCATCTTCGACATGGTCCAGCAGTCCTACGGCTGCCAGCATACTTGGCGCAAGAAGCCCGACGGCGGCCTGGAGCACAAGTTCGAGAACCCCGCCTTCAAGGCCGCGCTGGAGTTCACGGCGAAGCTGTTCAAAGAGGGCCTCGTCCACCCCGACACCGTGGCCAGCAAGGGCGCCGACGAGAAGCAGTTGTTCAAGGCCGGCAAGATCCTGATGTTCCAGGACGGGCTCGGCGCGTGGCAGGGCATGCAGGGTGAGCAGTCCAAGGTGCTGCCGAGCTTCAACATGCAGCCGCTGCCGATGTTCGGCACCGCCGGCGCCCCGCCGGTCATCTGGGGCAGCGAGAAGCCGATCTTCTTCACCTTCGTCAAGAAGGGCATCGGCGCCGACCGAATCGACGAGCTGCTGCGGGTGCTCAACTGGTGCTCCGCGCCGTTCGGCAGCCGCGAGTTCGAGCTGCGCGAGTACGGGGTGGAGGGCAAGCACTTCACCCGCGCGGCCGACGGCAGCCCGATCCCCACCGAGCTGGGCCGCAAGGAGCTGGGCGGCCAGTACAACTTCTGCCGGGCCGCGGTCAAGGTGCGCAGCGGCGACACCCCGGACTACGTCCCGCAGTACCTGGACTACCTCAAGAAGCACATCGGCATGCTGGAGAAGGATCTCTTCGCCGGGATCAAGCTGGAGCTGCCGGCCAACTGGTCGAAGATCATCCAGCCGACGGACGACAAGATCCGTGACATCCTGCGCGGTCGTCGCCCGATCAGCGACCTCGACCAGGTGACGAAGGAGTTCCTCGCCTCCGGCGGCGAAGAGGGGCGCGCCTTCCACGAGAAGGCGCTCGCCGACAACGGCCGATGAGCGGCCCGGGCACCGCCAGCGCGGTCGACGCGCCGGCGGCGGCCGGGCAGGCCCCGCCGCAGACGCGCAAGCCCCGGGGCGCCGGTCGGCGTCGGCCCCGGGCGAGCCTGGGCGCGCGCCTGCGCCGGGACTGGCCGCTGCTGGCGATGACCGCGCCGGCCGCCGCGCTGCTGCTGGTCTTCCACTACCTGCCGACCCTCGGCAACGTCATCGCCTTCCAGGACTACAACCCGTTCGTCGGCGACGATCCGGTGGAGGCGTTCCTCTACAGCGAGTGGATCGGCTTCGGCAACTTCGAGGCGCTCTTCGCCGACCCGCTGTTCTGGGACGCGGTGCGCAACACCCTCACCATCACCGCGTTCCAGCTCGTGTTCTTCTTCCCCCTGCCGATCATGCTGGCGATCCTGCTCAACAGCCTGGTCTCCGGGCGGGTGCGGGGCTTCGTGCAGAGCGTCGTCTACCTGCCGCACTTCTTCAGCTGGGTGCTGGTGGTCACGTTCTTCGTGCAGATGCTCGGCGGGGCCGGGCTGCTCGCCCAGGAGATGCGCGAGGCCGGCCTGCAACCGTGGAACATCATGACCAACCCGGACACGTTCATCGTGCTGGTCACCGCCGAGTCGGTGTGGAAGGACATCGGCTGGGGCGCGATCGTCTTCCTGGCCGCGTTGGCCGCGATCGATTCCAACCTGTACGAGGCGGCGGCGGCCGACGGCGCCGGGCGGTGGCGGCGACTGTGGCACATCACGCTGCCCGGACTGCGGCCGGTGATCGTGCTGCTGCTCATCATGCGGCTGGGCGACGCGCTCTCGGTCGGCTTCGAGCAGTTCATCCTGCAACGGGAGGCGGTCGGCCGGGACGCCGCGGAGGTCCTCGACACCTTCGTCTACTACCAGGCCATCGCCACCCAGCAGTGGGGCCTGGGCGCCGCGGCCGGGCTGTTCAAGGCGATGGTGGGCCTGATCCTCATCCTCGCGGCCAACAAGCTCGCGCACCGGCTCGGCGAGCAGGGGGTGTACTCGAAATCGTGACATCCGCCCCCGCCGAAGGGCAGGGGATTCCAGTGGTCGCCCGCTGGGTTTCCTGTTTCGTCGCCGACTGCCTCGTCCGAGAGGAAGGCTCCCGTTGAGGTCTTACACCAGCTCCACAGGCTGCCACCGCCAGCCCGGCGGCCCGGATGTCGCGTGCGGTCTCGGCGTCACGGTCGTGGACCTCCGGGCACCGGCGGGTCCACTCGCGGGCGTCGAGGCAGGGGTATCCACGGAAGGAATCCGATGACCGCACAGCTCAGTGGCATCGGACCGGTGCCGGCAGGCCCCGCGCCGGCCGGCAAGCCGACCCGGCGGCGGCGCAGCGGCCAGCGGCCCCCGTGGGAGGAGCCGCCCTCGCCGGTCGGCCTGTTCGGCAAGGGCGTCGTGCTCGTCCTGCTCGTCGCGGCGGTGCTCGTGCCCCTGTGGGCGGTGCTGGTGACCAGCCTCGCCTCCCGGGAGACGATCGACGCGGCAGGCGGGATGGTGATGGTGCCCAGGGAGTTCGACCCGTCGGCGTACATCACGATCTTCAATGGTGGGCAGATCACCCGGGCCGTCTGGATCAGCACCCTGGTCACCGTCCTCGGCACGACGGTGAGCCTGGTGCTCACCGTGCTGGCCGCGTACGGGCTGTCCCGGCCCGGCTCGGTCGGGCACCGGGGGCTGCTGTTCTTCTTCCTGCTGACCTTCCTGATCTTCCCCGGTCTGGTGCCCAGCTATCTGGTGGTGACCGGGCTGGGGCTCAAGGACAGCATCTGGTCGCTGATCCTGCCCAGCGCGATCAGCGTGTTCAACCTCGTGGTGATCCGGGCGTTCTTCATGGGCGTTCCCGGTGAGCTGCTCGACAGCGCCCGCATCGACGGGGCGGGGGAGTTCCGCATCCTCACCCAGATCATGCTGCCGCTGTCGAAGGCGGTGATCGCGGTGGTCGGCCTGTTCTACGCGGTCGGCTACTGGAACGCCTACTTCAACTCGGTGCTCTACATCGACGACAACGACAAGTTCCCGATCCAGCGGGTACTGCAGAGCTACATCCTGGCAGGCCAGTCGCCGAACGTCTCCGGAGCCGCGGTCAGCCTGCCCGGGATCACCGCGTACCCGCCGACGCTGGCGGTGAAGATGGCGGTGGTGGTGGTGACCGTCGTCCCGGCGATCATCGTCTACCCGTTCGTGCAGCGGCACTTCACCAAGGGCGTCATCACCGGCGCGGTGAAGGGCTGAAGCTCCACCGGCGCCCCGCGCGCAGTCCGCTCCGCGTGGGGCGCCCACCGGCGTACCCGGAGCACCACCACCTCAGCGAACGGACGGTACGGCATGTGGGACGAGCCTCGGCTCCGCTTCGGCGGGGACTGGAACCCAGAGCAGTGGCCCGAGCAGGTCTGGGCCGAGGACGTCACCCTGATGCGCCGGGCGCGGGTCAACCTCGTCACGGTCGGGGTGTTCGCCTGGTCCCGCCTCGAACCCGCGCCCGGCCGGTACGACTTCGGCTGGCTTGACCGGGTGCTGGACCTGCTGGCCGACAACGGCATCCGCGCCGCGCTGGCCACCCCGACCGCGTCGCCGCCGCCCTGGTTCTCCCTGGCCCACCCGGAAGCGCTGCCGGTGACCGACGCCGGGGTGCGGCTGCACCACGGCAGCCGGGACACCTACTGCGCCGCCGCGCCGGCGTACCGGGCCGCCGCCAGCCGGATCGCGGGCGTTCTCGCCGACCGCTACGCCCACCACCCGGCGCTGGAACTGTGGCACGTGCACAACGAGTACGGCACCGTCTGCCACTGCGAGCACGCCGCGACCGCGTTCCGGGCGTGGCTGACCGCCCGGCACGGCTCGCTGGACGCCCTCAACGCGGCCTGGACCACCAGCTTCTGGAGCCAGCACTACTCCGACTGGGAGCAGATCAGCACCCCCCGGGCCACCCAGTACCTGGCCAACCCCGGCCAACTGCTCGACTTCCGCCGGTTCTGGTCCGACACGCTGCTCGCCGCGTACACCGAGCAGCGGGACCTGCTGCGGGCGGCGAACCCGGCGGTGCCCGTCACCACCAACTACGTCCTCGCCGACTGGGTGCCCGTCGACCACGCCCGCTGGGCCGCCGAGGTCGACCTGGTGGCCATCGACCACTACCCGTCGGCGGTCGACGGCGGGGCGGAGGAGCAGACCGCCCTCGCCGCGGACCTGGCCCGGGGCTGGGCCCGGCACGGCGCCCGGGCCCGCGCCGCCGCCGGTCCGCCGGCCACCGCCCGGGTGCCCGGCGACGCCGCCGGCAGCGCCTGGCTGCTCATGGAGAGCGCCCCGAACCTCATCTACACCGCCGGGCGGATGCACGCCAAGGAGCCCGGCCGGATGGCCCGGCACAGCCTCGCCCACGTCGCCCGGGGCTCGCGCGGCGCGATGTACTTCCAGTGGCGTGCCCCGGTCGGCGGGGCGGAACGGTTCCACTCCGCGCTCGTGCCGCACGCCGGCCCGGACAGCCGCGTGTTCCGCGAGACGGTGGAGCTGGGCGGGATCCTGGACCGGATCGCCGAGACCGACGGCGCGGCCGTCGAGGCGTCCGTGGCGATCGGCTGGGACGCCGCCTCCGGGTGGGCCCTGCGACACCCCGGCCTGCCGTCGCAGCGCATCGACCACCACGGGGAGGTCGCGGCGGCGCACCGGGCGCTGTGGCGGGCCGGCTTCGGCTGCGACGTGGTGCTGCCCGGCGACTCCGTCGACGGGTACGCGCTGCTCGTGCTCCCGGCCCTCTACCTCGCCTCCGACGCCGTCGCGGCGTGGGCCCGGGGGTACGTCGAGGGCGGCGGCCACCTCCTGGTGACCTGGCTCAGTGGGGTCGCCGACGAGCACGCCCGGGTCCGCACCGGAGGCTACCCCGGCGCGTTCCGTGACGTGCTCGGCGTCCGGGTGGAGGAGTTCCACCCGCTCGCCGACGGCGACGAGGTCCCCCTGGGCGGGGGCGGCACCGGGCGGATCTGGGCCGAGGACGTCGGGTTGACCGGAGCCGAGGCGGTCCGCGCGTACGCCGGCGGGGTGCTCGCCGGGCGGCCCGCGGTGACCCGCCACCGACACGGCGCGGGCACCGCCTGGTACGTCTCCACCCGGCCCGACGACGAGACGTACCGGCGGCTGCTGATGGAGGCGGCCCTCGCTGCCGGCGCGGCACCGACCTGCCCGGCCGCGCCGGCCGGGGTGGAGGCGGTGCGCCGCCGGGGCGCGGCGGGGAGCTGGCTGTTCCTGCTCAACCACACCGATCGGGCGCACCGGGTGCCGGCCACCGGCGTGGAGCTGCTCACCGGCGCGGCCGTCGACACCGCCGTGGAGGTGCCCGCCGGGGGCGTCGCCGTGGTACGGGAGGCCGCCCCCGCCCGCTGACCCCGCAGCCGGCAGGTCGAGTCCATCGGCGACTCGTGGATCGTCGGCTACGGCGACACGTCCACCACGCGGGACGGCACCGGCGACGAGGTCACCCGCACCATTAGCACCGACGTCAGCTCGTCGTGGTCGACCTGGGCGCCAACGACTTCCCCACCCCGGTCAAACAGCGGCGAGGCGTGGACGGAGCAGACCCTGGCCGCCGCCTACCGCTCCACGTACGTGGCCCTCCTGGCCAGGCTGCGGGCCCGCTACGGCGCGGGCACGACGATCGTGGTCGTCGGCGCCAGCCTCTTCGGCGCCTTGGCCCAGCAGGTCGTACGGGACCGCAACGCCGCCGGCGACGACGGGGTCCGCTACTGGCACCTCGACGACGCCGGCCTGGACCTGCTCGGCTGCCACTGGCACTGCTCGGCCGCCGCCGACCGGCTCATCGCCGACCGGCTCGGCGACTTCGTCGCCACCCTCGGGCTCGACTGGTGACTGTCCCGCCCGGCGCGGGAGGCCCCGCCGGGCCGACCCGCAGGTGGAACACCTCGAACTCCCATGTTTCTCTCATCATCCTCGGGTGGTGGGCCCAGACCCGTCTGGTCTGCTCTGCCGGTGCGATTGCGAATCATCCGGCGGCGAAGAGCCGTCCTGCTGACAGCCGCCTGCGTGGCGGTGCTGCTGGCGGTCGCAGTGGTGGCGGACCGGTGGGTGGCCCGGACGGCGGCGCAGCGGCTGTCCGACCGGCTGGCGTGCGCCGCCGGCCTTGACCGGCCGCCCCGGGTCGACCTCGGCGGGTTCCCCGTGCTGCCCGGCGTGCTCGCCGGGGAGCTGGGCCGGGTCAGGGTGCGGGCCACCGACGTCCGGCGCGGCGACGTGCGGGCCGCCGAGGTGGACGCCGAGCTGTTCCAGGTGCGGCTGCCCGGCGCGCAGCCGGCCCGCGTCGGCGAGCTGGACCTTCGGGTACGGGTCGGCTTCGACGCCCTGCCCGGCGCGGTCGGTGACCGTCCGGTGCGCTACCGGGCCACCGACGGGCTGCTCGCCGTCGAGACCACCGCCGCGATGGCCGGGCGGCAACTCCCGGTCACCGTGCTCGCCCGGCCCGCCATCGACGCCGGCCGGCTGACGGTCACCCCCACCGAGGTCGAGGTGCTGGGCATGCGCCGCCCCGCCGGTGCCAAGCTGGTGGACCGGCTCACCGGGGGCCGCGACCTGTCCCGGCCGCTGCCCGCGCTGCCCGCCGGCCTGAACTGGCAGGGCGTCGACGTCAGCGACGACGGCCTGCGGCTTCGCCTGACCGGACGAGATCTGACCCTGCCCGCGAACGGCGACGGCCGCCGCGACGGCACCTGCGGAGGAGACTGATGCACGCCCGAATCGACGGTTGGACCCACCGGACGCTAAGGCGGCTGGGCCGCTGGTGCGTGCGCCGGCCGTGGCGGGTCCTCGGCGCCTGGCTGCTGCTCGCGGTCACCCTGGTCGGCGGCGTCGCCGCCTTCGGCCGGCCCGTGGACAACGACGTCGCCCTGCCCGGCAGCGACGCCCAGTTCGCCCGCGACCTGAGCGAACGCGGCGGCGGCGGCCCCGCCAGCAGCGGACAGGTCGTGGTACGCGTCGACGCCGGCCGCCTCGACGAGCCGGCCCGCCGGGCGGCGCTGGAGCGGACCGCCGCCGCGCTCGCCGGGGTGGAGCACGTGACCCGGGTCGACGGAGTCGACGCCCGCGCCGGCACCCTCAGCCCGGACGGCCGCACCGGCTACCTCACCGTCCGCCTCGACGTGCGCGTGCGCGACGTGGACAAGGCGCTGAGCCGGGCGGTGGTGGACGCGGCGCAGCCGGCCCGCGACGCGGGCATCGAGACGGTGCCGGGCGGGGTGCTCGCCACGGCGGCCGAGCGGGATGGCTCCCGCCGCGCCGAGGCCGTCGGGCTGGTCGTCGCCGCCGTGGTGCTGCTGTTCGCCTTCGGCGGTCTGGTCGCGGCGGCGGTCCCGCTGGTGACCGCCCTGTTCACCCTGGCGTGCGCGCTCGCCGTGGTAGGGCTCGCCGGCCACCTGGTGGCCGTGCCGTCGGTGGCGGGGAACCTGGCCACGATGATCGGGCTGGGTGTCGGCATCGACTACGCCCTGTTCCTGATCACCCGCTACCGGGCGCTGCGGGCCACCGGCACGCCAGCCGACGAGGCGCTGGGCACCGCCATGGGTACCGCCGGGGCGGCGGTCGTCTTCGCCGGCGGCACGGTGGTCATCGCCCTCGGCGGCCTCGCCGTGGCCGGGGTGCCCATCCTCGGCACGCTGGGCTGGACCGCCGGCCTGGTGGTCGTGGTGGCCGTGCTCGGCGCGGTGACCCTGCTGCCGGCCCTGCTGGCCGTGCTCGGCCCCCGCATCGACGCGATGCGGCTGCGCCTGCGCCGCGCCGGGGACGGCGGCACCGGCTGGGCCCGGCAGGCCGAGCGGGTGACCCGCCGGCCCTGGCGGTGGGCCCTGCTCGCCGCCGCGCTGCTCGCCGCGCTCGCCGCCCCCGCGGCCACGCTCAGCCTCGGCCAGCTCGACGCCGGCGACGACCCGCCGGGCAGCGCCACCCGCACCAGCTTCGACCTGCTCGCCGAGGGCTTCGGGCCCGGCGTCAACGGCCCGCTCGCCGTGGTCGCCGCCGTCGACCCCCCGGCGGCCGGGACCGCCGACCCCCGCCTCACCGAGCTGGCCCGCGAGCTGGCCGCCACGCCCGGCGTCGCCTCCGTCGCCCCGGTACGCCTCACCGACGGCGGCCGGGTCGCCACCGCCAGCGTGCAGCCGGACACCGGCCCGAGCGACCCGGCCACCGCCGCCCTGGTGACCGACCTGCGCGACGTGCGGGTCGACGGCGTGCGGGTGCATGTCGGCGGGGCCACCGCCACCCGCGTCGACCTGGCCGAACGTGTCCGGGAGCGGATGCCGTGGGTGATCGCCGTGGTCGTCGGGCTGTCCACCGTGCTGCTGTACGTGGCGTTCCGCGCCCCCGTTCTGGCGGTCAAGGCCGCAGTGATGAACCTGGTCTCGATCGGCGCCGCGTACGGGGTGCTCACGGCCGTGTTCTCCTGGGGCTGGGGGGTGGAGCTGACCGGCCTGTCCGGGCCGGTGCCCGTGGAGAGCTACGTGCCGATGATGCTGTTCGCCCTGCTGTTCGGCCTCTCCATGGACTACGAGGTGTTCCTGCTCAGCGCCGTGCAGGAGGCGTGGTGGGCGACCGGGGACAACCGGGTCGCCGTCCGGGAGGGCCTCGCCGGCACCGGCCGCGTGATCACCTCCGCCGCGCTGATCATGGTGACCGTCTTCGCCGGCTTCGTGCTGCACACCGACCCCGTGATCAAGATGTTCGGCCTCGGTATGGCGGTGGCCGTGGCGGTGGACGCCACCGTGGTGCGGGGGCTGCTGGTCCCGGCCACGATGGCGCTGCTCGGCCGGGCGAACTGGTGGCACCCGGGCCGCCGGGGTCGGACCGTCCACGCGCCCGAAAGGGCGGAGGCTCTCGCCGGATTCTCATCGAACTCCCAGCCGCCCGTGGTCTGATCTGGTCGAGATGAACGCCGCCGTCCGGGTCCTGGTCGTCGACGACCAGCCCAACATCGTCGACATGCTCGCCACCGTGCTGCGGTTCCACGGCTTCGACGTGGTGACCGCGACCACCGCGGCCGAGGCGCTGCGCCGCGCCGGGGAGAGCCATCCCCGGCTCGTCGTCCTCGACGTGCTGCTCCCCGACGGCGACGGGTTCGAGGTGTGCCGGACGCTGCGGGCCGCCGGCCACGAGATCGGCATCGTGTTCCTCACCGCCCGCGACGCCCCGCGCGACCGGATCGCCGGCCTCACCTACGGCGGCGACGACTACGTCACCAAGCCCTTCTCCGTCGAGGAACTGGTCGCGCGGGTGCGGGCGGTGCTGCGCCGGATCGGCTCCGCCCCGGTACCCGCCACCGGCGTGCTCCGCTACGCCGACCTCGAACTGGACGAGGAGACCTGCGAGGTCCGCCGGGGCGGCCGGCTGCTGTCGCTGTCGCCGACGGAGTACAAACTGCTGCGCCACCTCATGCTCAACCCCGGCCGGGTGCTCTCCCGGGCCCAGATCCTCGACGCCGTGTGGCGCTACGACTTCGACGGCGCGTCGAACGTGGTCGACACCTACATCGGTTACCTGCGGCGCAAGCTGGACCCGTTCGGGCCGCCCCTGATCGAGACCCGGCGCGGCTTCGGCTACGCCCTGCGTGCGCCCGGGTGAACCGGTTGCCGCTGCGCCGCAGCCTGCTGCTCGGCCTGGTCGGGCTCACCGCGACGGCGCTGGTGTCCGCCGGGTTGGTCAGCGCGCTGGCGCTGTACGCGTACCTGATGCAGCGCACCGACGACCAGTTGCGCTCCGCCGCCGCCGTGGTCGCCACCCGGGTGGAGCAGCTCGCCGGGCAGCCCCCCGGTACGGTCCGGGCCGCCGTCGCTCCGTCGGACTACCTGGTGGAGATCCGCCACCGCGGCACGCTCACCCGGTTCTCGGCGACCGCCCCTCCGGCGACTCCGCTGCTCGACCAGGCGCCCGCGCCGCCCGCCGAGGGGCCCTCCGCGCCGGTCGACCTGGCGGGCCGGTGGCGGGTGGTCACCGTGCGCGCCGGCGACGCCGTCGTGCTCATCGCGCTGCCGCTGGCCCCGGTGGCCCAGACCGTACGCCGGCTGCTGCTGGTCGAGCTGGCCGGCGGCGCGGCGGTGCTGCTCCTGCTGGCCGGCTCCGCCCGGCTGCTGCTGGTGCGGGGGCTGCGCCCGCTGGACCGGATCACCGCCACCGCGACCGCCATCGCCGACGGCGACCTCGACCGCCGGGTGCCCCTGCACGGCGTACGGGTCGCCGACCCGCGCACCGAGGTGGACCGGCTCACCCTCGCGGTCAACGGCATGCTCACCCGCCTCCAGGCGGCGATCGCCGCGCGCACCCGGTCGGAGCAGCGGCTGCGGGACTTCGCCGCCGACGCCTCCCACGAGCTGCGCACCCCGCTGACCTCGATCCGCGGATACCTGCAGATCCTGCGACACGACATGGTCGCCCCCGAGCGCCGGGCGGAGGTGCTGGCCCGCAGCGAGGACGAGGCGGTCCGGATGGGCCGCATCCTCGACGACCTGTTCTACCTGGCCCGACTCGACGCCGAGCCGCAACTGCGGCGGGATCGGGTCGACCTGGCGGTGCTGGCCCGCGACTCCGTCGCGGACCTGCTCGCCGCCCAGCCCGGCCGGCCGGCCCGGCTGCTGGCGCCCGTGCCCGCGCCCGTCAGCGGTGACGAGCACGCCCTGCGTCAGGTGCTGGCCAACCTGCTGGCCAACGTGCGCACCCACACCCCCGCCGACGCCCCCGTCACCGTGACCGTCGAGCCCGACGGCGACGTCGTCACGGTCCGGGTCACCGACGGTGGGCCGGGCGTCGACGCCGGGCTCGCCGAGCGGGCGTTCGACCGGTTCACCCAGGCGGAGCCGGGGCGCGGCGGCGGCAGCGGGCTGGGCCTGGCGATCGTCGCCGGCATCGTCGCCGCCCACGGCGGCCGGGTCGGCCTTCAGGCCCCGCCGGCCGGCGGGACCACCGTCTGGTTCGCCCTGCCCCGCGCTGGCTGACCGTGCCGCTTCGGCCGGCTCAGGTGACCCGGGACGGCCCGTCCGACACCCCTCACCGGGGCGTGCGCGGCGAGCCGGTCGCCGATCCGCCGGCCCCACTCGATCCAGGTGGGGGGCCTGCCCAGCAGGTTGGCGCCGTGCCGCCGTCCCGGCCGGTGGACGGCGCACGGGGCCAGCCGCCCAGCCAGCCGCTGCGGGCCTGACCGGCGGCCGGGCCCCGGGTCAGCGGCGTGATCGGGTCGGGACAGGCCGGCGGCCGGCCCGGGTCAGCCGCGCGGCCAGCCGGCGGGGATGCGCTCCAGCAGCCCGCCGGCGAACACGTCGCGCAGCCCGAGCGGCTTGAGGTGGACGTACCCGATGTGGCAGTCGCAGGCCCCGTTCACGCACGTGCGGGGGCGCAGCGCGGCCCGCCACGAACCGTCGTACAGGTTGCCGATGGGCTGGTCGACGAAGTGGCAGCGGCGCACGGTGCCGTCGCCGCGCACGGAGATCGCCGTCTCCCCGGCGTGGCAGGGCCGGTCCAGCGACAGGTGCGGGCGCACGCTGTAGCCGAACAGCGGGTCCAGCTCCGTCCAGGTCGCCTCCTCGGCGGCGTCGTAGCGGCGGTGCTCGGCGGCGTTCACCCACAGGTACACCTGCGGTGGCAGCGCGGCGCGCAGCGCCCGCGCCTCCTCGAGGTGCTCCGGCAGACCCACCACCCCGACGGAGAACCGCACCCCCAGCTCGGCCAGGCGGGCGCAGCGGGCCAGGAACCGTTCCCGGGTGACCTGCCCCGGGTGGTACGTCGTCCACAGCGCGGCGCGGGTCGGGTCGGCGTCGGCCAGCCAGTCCACCCGGGCGGCCAGGTTGGTCTGGATGACCACCCGGTCGACGTGCGGCAGGTGCGACAGCGCCACCATCGCCTCCCGGTACCAGCGGCGGGTCAGCCCCTCGCCCCACGGCGTGAACAGCACCGACAGCCGCACGTCGGTGGTGGCGGCCACCCAGCCGGTGAACCGTTCGAGGGCCGCCCGGTCCGCGGCGAGCACCTGCGGCGGGTCGTTCCGCTTCGCGAACGGGCAGTACGGGCAGTCGTAGTTGCAGCTCGCGAGGGGGCCCCGGTAGAGGATCGCCAGGCCGCTGCCCCCGCCGCACCGGTCGGCCGCGCTCACCGGGGCACGTACCCGGTCATCGCGCGGCGCACCCTGGCGGAGGTCAGCCACGGGCCCACGGCGTCGGAGCGGGCCAGCCCGGCCGGGGTGAGCCGCAGCCCGCCGTCGGTGGCCCAGCCCCGCTCGGCCAGCCGCCCCAGCTCGGGGAAGTCCTCGCCCGGCGGGGCGCCGAACCGGGCGGCGTAGGCGGCCGGGTCGACGCCCTCGGCGCGCAGCAGCGACTTGAGCAGCCACCGGCGGCGCTGCTCCGTGCCGTCGAGGGCGAACCCGAACTCGGCGTGCCGGAAGTCGTCGGCCGGGCGGGCCAGGTAGTCGTCCAGCACTGCCCGCACCTGGGTCACGCTCACCGCGTAGTCGAACGAGTAGTGCAGGCCCGTGGTGTACGACCGCGCGCCGCAGCCCAGCCCCACCATCCCGTCGTCCTGGCAGCAGTAGTCCGGCCCGTCCGGCGTGGGCGCGTCGGCGCGGCGGAACTGCCGCATCGACTCCTGCCGGTACCCGGCCGCGCCCAGCACCTCCACCGCCTGCGTGTACAGGGCGAGGCGCTGGGCGTCCCAGTCGGCGCGGGCGTGCGCCCGCCGACTGAGCCCGGTCAGCGGGCGCACGTACAGCGGGTACAGGTACAGCTCCTCCGGCCGCCAAGCCAGGGCCGCGTCCAGGCTGCGCCGCCACGTGTCGGCGGTCTGCCCGTCGATGCCGTAGATCAGGTCGACGTTGAGCAGCGGGATCGCCGCGTCGCGGATCGCGCCGAGCGCCGCCTCCACCTCCGTGCGCCGCTGCGGCCGGCCGGCGGCGCGGGCCTCCGCGTCGAGGAAGCTCTGCACCCCGATGCTCACCCGCGTCGCGCCGTGCGCGGCGAGCACCGCGAGCCGGTCCGGCGTGGCGGTGGCCGGCGACGTCTCCACCGACAGCGGTACGCCGGGCAGCCGCGCGCCCAGCGTCGACGTGGCGATGTCGAACAGTTCGGTCAGCTCGCCGGCCGTCAAGTACGTCGGCGTGCCGCCGCCGAACGCCGCGCGGGCATGGCGCGCGTCGCCGCCGAGGGCGTCGGCGACCCGCTCGGCCTGCCGGCGTAGCTGCCGCAGGTACGCGGTGACCTGCTCGGCGGGCGCGCCGGTGCGGGTGAACAGGTTGCAGAACCCGCAACGCATCTCGCAGAACGGCACGTGGACGTAGAGGAACAGCGCGTCGCGGGGCTCGGCCCGCCACACGTCGGCGAGCAGCGGCCGGGGCCGCAACGCCCGGTACGACGTCTTGTGCGGGTACGCGTACAGGTACTGCTGGTACGGCGAGCCGTCGAGGCCCGTGCGGATGCTGGTCACCATTCTCCCGGTCGCAGGGTGAAGTGGGCGTACGGGACGGTCCACACCACGTCGTGGCCGATCCGGTGGCCGGTGTGGCCGTCCTCCCCGTAGGCCGTGCCGTGGTCGGAGCAGACGATCGTGAACACCGGCCGGCCCCGTCCGGTGAGTAGGGCGAACAGCCGGCCGACGCGGCTGTCGACGTACTCCAGGGCGGCGGCGTGGCTGGCCAGGTCGTCGGCGTCGGCGTCGGGCAGGTAGTGCCGGTTGGGCTGGTGCAGCGCCGCGACGTTGAGGAACGTGAACAGCCCCCGCCGCGCCGGGACCCGGGGCAGCGCCTCGGCCAGCCGGTCGAGCTGCGCGTCCAGGCAGCCGGGGGCGGTGACGCCGAACTCCGGCTCCCAGTGCGCCTCGGCGAACAGGCCGGGCAGCACCGACCCGAGCGGGCTGCGCCGGTTGAAGAACCCGACCCCGCCCAGGCAGAGGGTGTGGTAGCCCTTTCCGGCCAGGGCGGTCGGCAGGTCCGCCGCGTCGAACACCCAGGTGTCCGCGCCGGAGGTCTCGCTGCCGGGGAACGCCGCCGCGTACAGCCGCTCGTGCGCCCCGGGAACGGCCGGGGTGGGCAGGAAACCGGCGAAGAACGCGTGGTGGGCGGCGTAGGTGAAGCTGGCGGGGGAGTGCCGCCGCTCCCACCGGCCGCCGGGCAACGCCCGGGCGAGGGTGGGGGTGCGGCCGGCGGCGGCCAGCGCGTCGGCCACGTCGAAACGCAGCGTGTCCAGGGTGACCAGGCAGATGTCGTGGCTTCCGATCAGGTGCCGCACGCGACCGGCTCCCGTCCCGTGACGGCCCCTGAAAGCGCCTTCGTGGCTGCCCGCCAGCGCTGCCACCGGCCGCTGGTCAACGCGTGCACCTGCTCCGCGTAGGTGTCCCGACCGTCGGCCAGCACCCCGGGCAGCAGGTCCCCGAACGCGTTGACCTCCGCCACCGCGTGCCGCCGCCAGCCGAGCAGGAACATCAGGTCCACCCCGACGTGCAGGCTGCGCGGGAAGCACGCGGCGGCTCGTACGCAGGTCTGCATCGCCGCCGCCCACGCCGCCGGCCCGGCGGCGGCGCGCAACTCGGCCAGGTCGCCGCGCGCGTTGCCCAGGTGCAGGTTCGTCAGCGGCCCGGCGGCGGCCCGCACCACCGCGTGGGTGGGCCGCCCGGCGATGACCACCACCCGCAGGTCGACGACCCGGTCGCCGAGCCCGGCCTTGGGTAGCCACCGCTCCACGTGCAGCCCCTCGGGGGCGAGCCGGTCGACGAGCGCGGCGACGGTGGTTTCGTCGTCGTAGCCGCGCACCCGCAGCGAGTTGAACAGCCCGTCCGGGGCGATCTCGATCGGGGTGACCGCCCACACGCCGCGCGGACCGACCGCGAGGGCGATCACCCCGGCCGCCGACGAGCCGTGTGCCGGTTTGACGAACACCCGCGCCCACCCGGCCTCGGCCATCGCGGCGCGCAGTTCGCCGTACCCGCCGACCGGGGGCAGCGCCGCCGGGACCGGGACCCCGGCGGCGGACAGCCGCGCGTGGCAGCGGCGCTTGTCGCACAGCGCCGCCACGTCGGCGGGGTCGTTGAGCAGCTCGGCGCCGCCTGCGGCGACCCGGGCCAGACCGTCGACCAGCCCGGCGTACGTGTCGGCGAGGCCGATCAGCTCGCCGTGCCGGGCGGGGGCGACCGACCGCCGCAACAGCCGGTCCACCTGCGGGTCCTCGCCGGGGGAGTCGACGCGCACCAGCGCGCCGGCCGGCGGTGGGGCCGCCCCGGTGAGCACGTCGGCCCAGGGCAGCACCGCCGGCCGGGGCAGCCCGGCGGCGAGCACGGCGGTGGTGAACAGGCCGACGCGGCGGTTGTCGGGGTTGCCGACGACGGTCAGGCGCATGTCACTCCGACACCACCGTGTACCGGTACACCTCGTCGCCCTCGATGTAGGGCGTCTGTGGGTCGGACAGGTTCACCGCCACGCCGGCCAGGGTGGCCTGGACCGTCGCGACGACCTCGTCGGTGACGTAGTGGTGACTCAGGTCCAGCATCGTGAGATGGGTCAGTGGCTGCCCGCCGGCCAGGGCGAGCGCGCCCCGGTCGGTCAGCGTGCCCAGCGACAGGTCCAGCGTCTCCAGCCGCCGGACCACCGGCGCGGCGGCCAGGGCCTCGGCGAGGTCGTCGGCGATCTGGGCGTTGCACAGCCCGAGCCGGCGCAGCGCGGGGAACCGCTGCCCGGCCAGCAGCGGGGCCAGGTCGTCCACGGTGGTGTCGCCGCCGTACGTGGGGTCGCCGAGCCACAGCTCCAGGTCGGTCAGCGCGGGCAGTTCGGAGTCGAGCACCGCGCGGACGAACTCGGGCCGCAGGCCGCCGCTCTCCACCTCCAGCCGGCTCAGCCGCCCGTGGCGCACGGGCGAGAACCGGAAGTTCTCGCCACCGCGCACCCGCAGCGACTCCAGCCGCGGGTAGGCGACCAGCAGCCGGCTGACGTCGCCCACCCGCATCCAGGAGATCTCGCACTCCTCGCTGACGATGTCGCCGAGGAACAGCGCCGTCAGGTTCGGCAGGCGCGGCGCGGCGGCGCAGAGCTGGTCGATCGGGGCGGGGTTGAACGCCGCGTACCCCCAGGCGCCGACGACGAGGGCCTGCACCGACTCGCCGGTCTGGTCGACGAACCGGTCGAACCTGTCCCGGAAGCCGGGGGAGGGCGTCTCGTCGGTCCTGTTGTCCCAGTCGGGGTAGTCGATCCGCCAGGCGACGGGCCCGTCGACGGCGGGCAGTGGACCGCTGGCGGGGACCTCGACGACGGGGCGGCCGGCGAAGAAACTGGCGTGGCCTAGGACGGTCATGGCCGGCTCACTCCCCGACCGCGGTGAAGCGGTACTCGTGGCCGTTGTAGACGTCGGCCTTCTGCGGCTGCGACAGGTCGACCTCGACGCCGGGCAGGGCGGCGACGACCCGCTCGGCGGCGGCCTCGGACAGGAAGTGGTGGTGCAGGTCGAGGCGGCGCAGGTGGGTCAGCGGCCGGCCAGCCAGCAGCGCCGCCGCGCCGGCGTCGGTGAGCACCCCCTTGGACAGGTCGAGCACCTCGAGCCGGGCGACCACCGGCGCGGCGGCGACGGCCACCGCGACCCGGTCGGCGTCCTCGGCGTTGCACACCGCGAGGTGGCGCAGCGCCGGCAGCCGGGTGCCGGCTAGGACCTCGGCGAGGTCGTCCGTGGTCGTGTCGCCGCCGTAGCCGGACCGGCCGAGCCACAGCTCCAGGCGCTGCAGCGCGGGCAGGTCGCAGCCGCCGACCGCGCGGACCACCGTGCCGGGCAGCCCGCCGCTCTGGAAGACCAACTCCCGCAGCCCGGTGTGGCGCACCGGGTTCAGGTGCAGCTGGTCGGCCCCGCGCACATACAGCACCTCCAGCGACGGGTACGCCGCCAACAGCCCGGTGATGTCACCGTGGGTGAGCCAGGAGACCTCACACTGCTCGCTGACCATGTCGGCGAGGAAGACCGCCCGCAGCGACGTCCACCGCTGCGCCGCCTCGACGAGCAGATCCACCGGCAGCGCCCGCTCGTACGCCGTACCCCACTCGCCGATCACGAGGGCTCGTACGGCGTCGGCGGGCACCTCGTCGCGCAGGGCCGCGACCAGGGCCGCGAACTCCTCGGGGGCGGCCTCGAAGTCCCCCACCTCCAGCCGCCAGGCGACGGCCGACGGTTCGTCGGGCAGGGGCATCCCCGGGGTGAAGGGCAGCACGGGCAGCCCGGCGAACGATGACAGGTGAGAGCGGAACACGCCAACCTCCGGCTCGACTGGTGCAGCGGCGGCGCGACCGTAACAGGCCGTACCGACAAACTGATCACCGACCGGGCCGACATTCGAAACATCAAGTCGTCAGCGTCAATGTCTGACGGCATCCTGCTAAAGGTAGACATTGGCCTGACCACCTGCGTGCAGAACCGCATCTCGGGCGTCCACGTCGGTTGCATTCTCGGCTTCGGCTACCCGTACCGCTGCGCCCCCGTAGGCTCCGCCGGGAGCCCGTCACGGAGCCTCCACGGCAGCGATCCGGTACTTCGCCACGTCCGCCGAGCGGATCGGGGGCAGCTCCAGCTGCGGGCCACCCGCCTCGCGGAACCGCAGCAGGTCCGCTTCGGACTCCCACCGCTCGTAGACGACGATCCGGGCCGGGTCGAGGTCGTCGGCCACTTGCGCGAAGTCGAGGCAACCCGGCGCGGACCGGGCCTGCCGGGCGACGTCGCCCACCGCCGCGAGGTAGCGGTCCCGGTCCGCCGGGTCCAGGAACAGTGATCCCGCGATGATCAACATCTGGTACGTCCTCCCGCCGCCCGCCGCACCGGCGGGCACCTCACCTGACGGCCGTCTCCGAGGCCTCGGCCGCCGCGACCTCTTCGGCGGGCCGCACGGCGGCCTCGGCAGGCTCCTCGGCCCTCTCGGCGGGCCGGTCCGGGCCCGGCCGGTTCTTCACCACCGGGTACTCGGCGGTCTCCCCGCCACCGGCCGCGGCGGCCATCACGGCGGCGGCGGCCAGGTCGGCCACTCGTTTCGCCTCCCGCTGCACCCGGGCCCGCACGTCCTTGGCGTGCCGCTCGGCCGAGTCGGCCGCGTTGCGCGCCTCCTCCAGCCGGCTCGCCTCGGCCGTCAGCTCCTGACGGACCTCGGCGAGGCGCTGCTGCGACTGGTTGACCTCGTGTTCCAGCGCCGCGGCCTCCCGGCGGATCTGGGCGAGCTGCTGCTGGGCGCTGTCCAGCTCGGCGTGTAGCTGCGTCAACGCCTGCCGCTGGCTGCCGACCTCCTGCTGCACGGCGGTGAGCTGCTCCTGATTCGCGGTCGCCTGCTCGTCGGCGCGCTTGCGCACCTCCGTCGAGTACTGCTGCGCCTCGGCGATCAGCGTGGCGATCTTCTCCTCGGCGGCGGTGAGCTGCCCGGACACGTCCCGCTCGGCCGTCGCCCGGTGCTCGGCCAGCTCCTGCTCGGCCGCCGCCCGCCGCTCGTTGATCTCCCGCTCCACGTTGACCCGCCACTGGGCCAGCTCCTGCTGGCTCTGCGCGCGCGCCGCCTGGACCTCCTGCTGGATCTGGGTGCGGGCGGCCTTGGTCAGCGCCTCGGCCGCCGCCCGCGCCTGCTCCACCTGCTGGGCGGTCAGCTCGTTGATCCGCTTCGCCTCCTGCTGGGCCTGCTCGTGCGCGGCCTCGCCGTCGGCCCGTAGCTGCTCCACCAACTCCTGGACGTCCGCGAGCTGCGCCTCCGCCGCCGAGCGCCGCTCCTCGTACGCCTTCTCTTGCTCGGCGCGGCGCGCCGACAGCTCGGCCTCCAGGTCGTGCAGCGCCTGGGCCGCGTGCTCGCGCGCCTCCACCAGGATCCGCTCCGCCTCGGCCTGCAGGTCGCCGGCCCGCTGCGTGGCGGTCTCGGTGATGACGCCGGCCTGCTTCTCGGCCAACGCGAGGATCTGGTCGACCATCGGGCCCAGATCCCGGAACGACGCGCGGTCCACCTGCGCCGGGCGCTGGCGCAGCTCGGACACCTCGGCCTGGAGCGCCTGAAACTGGAGAGTCAGGTTGCGTAGCTGGTGCTGCGCCCGGTCCCGCTCGGCGGTCAGCGCCGAGGCGGCGGCGTCGACCTGCTCGACGTACCGGTCGACCTGCCGTTTGTCGTAGCCGCGCAGGGCCTGCTCGAAGCTCGGCCGCCCGTTCGGCTCGTTGCGTACCGCGAAGGTCTCTCCGCCGTGGGACATCCGGCATCCTCCGTAGAGTCGGGCCTATCCGAGAGCCGATGGCGCGGCCACCGGGCGTGATGGGGCGCAACGTTACCGT
>NZ_SMKJ01000459.1:0-3359 GCF_004348615.1 Micromonospora sp. KC207 | reverse complement strand
ACCGTGAAGATCGCCGACTCGGCCAACCCCGACCAGGCCAGCTACTGGATCACCATCGACCACCTCGCCGACTGGATCGCCACCCGCGGCTACGCCACCTCCTGACCCACCAGAAAGGGCCGGCCCCCACCGGGGCCGGCCCTTCCGCGCCGGTGTGGAACAGCTCCAGCACCAGAACACGTAGGCGTTGCGGTCCACGTCCCAGGAGCACATATCGCCCACGGCGCGGTCCGCCGTTCTGTGGAAACCAGCCCGGCCCGACTCCACCCGCCCGATGATCGAGGCAGGTGGGAACACGTCGGCATACCTGCGGTCTGTTCGACGGGCGGGACCTGACCGTGCCGGTCGAGGACGACGCGGGGTCCCACCGAACGCGCCTGACCAGACATGGCTGTGGGTGGAGTGGACGGGGAGCTGGCGGAAGATGGCGACTGGGGGCGAGACAGAGCTGGTGCGGCGAGGTCGCGAGGGGGCGGTGCGGTCCAGCTTCCTGGAGCTGTTCCTGGACCTGTCTTACATCGTCGCGTTCAACCAGCTCTCGCGGCGGCTGGCCGGGAACTTCACCTCGAATTGGTGGAGTGTTCTGCAGGGCATGGGTGAGACGGTGCTGTTGTTGCTGGCTCTGTTGATGATCTGGGTTTACTGCACGTTGATAACTAGCAGGTATGAACCGAGACATCCGGCGGTCCAGCTGGTGATCTTCGGCACCATGTTCGCCAGCCTGGTCATGGCCGTTTCGGTTCCCGAGGCGTTCGGTGAGCGAGGTCTGGCCTTCGCCGGCGCGTACGTCGCTATCCTGGTGGGCCGTCCAACGGTCATGGTGATTGCCCTGCGTGGCCACCAGCGGCGAGTCATCGCCGTGAAGATCCTCCTTTGGGCGATGGCGTCCGCCGTGCCATGGCTGGCCGGGGCTCTTTTCCTCCAGGGTGGTGGGCGCGCGTTGGTGTGGACGCTGGCGTTGGCAATAGATTATCTGGGATTCGTACTCGGGTGGCCCACACCGCGGATTGGCGGCGGGCGTATCCGGACATGGGAATTCACCGGCCGGTATATGGCCGAGCGTTACCAACAGTTGCTCATTATCGCCCTCGGCGAGGCGATCCTGGTGTTGGGGCTGACGTCCGCCCGAAAGTTCGGGGTTGACCGGGCGGCGGCGTTCGTGGTGTCTCTCGCCACCACGGTGCTGCTGTGGCGGATCTACTTCTACCGTGCTGGGACGGTGCTGGCCGAGGCAATCGAGTCCTCTTCAAAGCCAGCTCGACTCGGCCGGTCTGTGCCCTACACTCACCTGGTCATGGCGACCGGCGTCATCATGACCGGCGTCGGCTACGAACTCGTCATCGACCATCCGCTCGGACATCTGAATCCGGGATGGCTGGCGGCCATCTTCGGTGGACCCGTGCTGTTCCTGGCCGGACGTTCCGTTCTCGAGTACGAGGTGTTCGCCCGGGTGTCCCGATCCCGGATCATCGGCCTGTTCTCGTTGGCCGCCCTGGCGCTGGCGATGGTCCCCCTGCCGCCGTTGGCAGCTGCTACGAGCGTCACCCTCGTTTTGACGGGCGTTGCCGTCAACGACGCGATACGCGCGTCGAAAGCCCCACCCGAGGCGCCGTCGCCACCCAGGTAGCGGCTTCTCCGCTGCTCGTAGAACCCCACGTCGCCCCCTTGTCGGCCAACGTCACTGGGATACCCTTTCGATCATCCATGACCGGCCTAACGTCGCTACCGCCCGGCGGTCACGACCAGCATTCACTTCTATATCTGCTGCTCTGGCTAAGATTTGTTTCCGAAACTTCTCCGAAACATGTTGCCTGAAACGGGGTCGGATGGCAACATTGGCATTGATCAATGTTTAAACAAGGATGTCCAGTCGTCCCGCCAGGACGGCTCGGGCGCTGGCCAGAAGGGGAGGCCAAGGTGGCTACAGGTCCCTCCGCCCATCGGGGCGGGACCGGGCGGAACGGATCGCTCATCGTCAAAGCGGTGGTCGCCGGCGTGGTCGGTGTCGTGGTGGTGGCCACGGCCGTGGTGATGATGCCGTCGGCGAACGCGGCGGAGAGCACGCTGGGTGCCGCGGCCGCGCAGTCGGGCCGGTACTTCGGCACGGCGATCGCGGGCGGCCGGCTCGGCGACTCGACGTACACCACGATCGCCGCGCGTGAGTTCAACATGATAACGGCCGAGAACGAGATGAAGATCGACGCCACCCAGCCCCAGCGCGGGCAGTTCAGTTTTGGTGCCGGCGATCAGATCTACAACTGGGCCACACAGCGCGGGCTGAAGGTGCGCGGCCACACCCTCGCCTGGCATGCCCAGCAGCCGGGGTGGATGCAGAGCCTGTCCGGCTCCGCGATGCGCCAGGCCATGATCGATCACATCAACGGGGTGATGGGCCACTACAGGGGCAAGCTCGCCGCCTGGGACGTGGTGAACGAGGCGTTCAACGAGGACGGCAGCCGCCGGCAGTCGAACTTGCAGAGCACCGGCAACGACTGGATCGAGGTGGCGTTCCGCACCGCCCGCGCCGCCGACCCGTCGGTGAAGCTCTGCTACAACGACTACAACATCGAGAACTGGTCGTACGGCAAGACCCAGGGCGTGTATCGCATGATCCAGGACTTCAAGTCCCGGGGAGTGCCGATCGACTGCGTCGGGCTGCAGACCCACTTCACGGGCGGCAGCTCGCTGCCGAGCAACTTCCAGACCACGCTGTCCAGCTTCGCCGCCCTCGGCGTGGACGTGACCCTGACCGAGGTCGACGTGACCAACGCGTCGACGTCGCAGTACGCGGGGCTCACCCAGGCGTGCATGAACGTGCCCCGCTGCATCGGGATCACGGTGTGGGGCGTGCGTGACAGCGACTCGTGGCGGTCCAACGAGAGCCCGCTGCTGTTCGACGGCGGCGGGAACAAGAAGCCCGCCTACACGTCGGTGCTCAACACCCTCAACGCCGCCAACCCGACCACCTCGCCGACCACGAGCCCGACGCCGGGCGGCGCCGGCAGGATCGTCGGGGTCCAGTCAGGCCGGTGCATCGAGGCGCCCAACACGAGCAACGGCACCCGGGTGCAGCTCTACGACTGTAACGGGCAGACGAACCAGCGATGGACGTACACCGCCGGCAAGCAGCTGACCGTGTCCGGCAAGTGCCTCGACGCGAACGCGAGGGGCACCGCGAACGGTACCGCGGTGATCATCTACGACTGTAACGGGCAGCCGAACCAGCAGTGGAACGTCAACTCCAACGGCACCATCAGCGGCGTTCAGTCCGGCCGGTGCCTGGACGTGTGGGGCACCGGCAACGGGCAGCAGATCCAGCTGTACGACTGCCACGGGCAGTCCAACCAGCAGTGGCGGAC
>NZ_SMKJ01000458.1:0-3365 GCF_004348615.1 Micromonospora sp. KC207 | reverse complement strand
GGCCGGGACCTTCCGGCGGCTCGGCGGCCGGTGGCGGCGGGGCGGCTCTCGGCAGCGCCGCGGCGGCCATCAGCCGGACACCGTAGACCACGACGAACGTCACCGCTGCGACGCCGACGGCGGTGTCCACGGCGGTGGACGCGACGTACCCCACGGCGCCGCCGACCGCACCGAGGAAGATCGCCGTCGAGATGCCCCACGCGTCGGCGTACTCCCGGCGCAGCCGCCGCGACCAGCCCTCGCGCTGAGGGGCGTGCGTCACCGGCTGGTACGCCGCGGGTCCGCTCGGTTGGTAGACCGTGGGTTCGCTCGGTTGGTAGACGGTGGGTTCGCTCGGCTGGTACGTCGTGGGTTCGTGGGGTGCCGGCCGGCGGGGGACCGCCTGGGTGGCCGCCGCGTCCGTGCCCTGCCGCAGGGCAGCCCGGATCGGCACCGGCGTGCCGACGCCCGGGTGGTGCCCAAGCAGCCGCAGCAAGACCTGATCGGCCGGCGGCCGGACCCGGTGGTCCTTGTCCAGGCACTGCCCGACCAACTCGGCCAGCGGGCCGGAGAGACCGGTCAGGTCCGGTGGGTCGTGCAGCACCCGGTTCATCACCGCCACGACCGCCCCGGTGCCGAACGGCGGGCGGCCCGTCGCGGCGTACGTGATGGTGGCCGCCCAGGCGAACACGTCGCTGGCCGGGCCGACCTCGTCGTCGCGGAACCGCTCCGGGGCCATGTACGGGGCGGTGCCCATGATGCTGCTGGTCACCGTGTCGGTGACGTCGAGCGCCCGCGCGATGCCGAAGTCGATCACCCGGGGGCCGTCCGCGCCGAGGACCACGTTGTCCGGCTTGAGGTCGCAGTGCACCACGTCGGCCTGGTGGATCGCGGCGAGTGCGGTGGCGGTGCCCACCGCCAGCCGGTGCAGGACGTTGTCGGCGACCGGGCCCCGCTCGTGGACGTGCCGCTGGAGGGTCGGGCCCTCGATGTACTCGCTCACCACGTACGGCGGGTCGTCGTCGACGTCGGCGAAGAGGATCTGGGCGGTGCAGAACGGCGCCACCCGGCGGGCGGCGTCGATCTCCTTGGCGAACCGGGACCTGGCACGCGGGTGGTGTCGCAGGGAGAGATTGAGCATCTTGACGGCGACCAGCCGGCCCTGCCGGTCGCGGCCCAGGTAGACCACGCCCTGGCCGCCTGCGCCGAGTCGGCCGAGCAGCTCGTAGGGACCGGCCCGGTCTGGATCCCGTGGACCGAGCGGAGTCGTCTCCGGCATCGCTGTGGCTGCCCCCCTCCATCGGCCTGGCGATCCCCGAAGGCGCGAGGCTGCGTCGGCGGCCGGGGTCGTCCGTCGACACCGGTATGGTGCCACGCCCGCGCCAGCCCGTGAGCGCCGCCGGCCTGCCCGGACAGCGGCCCCGCCACCCCCGGTTCCCCCGTTCGGAGGAGGGGCGGCAGTCTGGCCGGCTGGGTGGGCGACTAACCTGACCAGCATGCGTCTCTCCGCCCGGGTCGACTACGCCCTCCGCGCGACTGCCGAGCTCGCGGCGGTCGCGGACGATGCCGGTGCCGCGCGGTCCCGCCCGGTGACCGCCGAGCAGATCGCCAGGGCGCAGGGGATCCCGCCGAAGTTCCTGGAGAGCATCCTGCTGCAGTTGCGCCGGGGCGGCATCGTGCACGCCCAGCGTGGCCCCGAGGGCGGATACTGGCTGGCCCGGCCCGCCGCCGAGATCTCTCTCGCCGAGGTGATCCGGGTGATCGACGGGCCGCTGGCGCACGTGCGCGGTCAGCGTCCGGAACAGCTCGGCTACCAGGGCGCCGCCCAGGCGTTGCAGGACGTGTGGATCGCCCTGCGGGCCAGCGAGCGGGAAATCCTGGACCTGGTCACCGTCGCCGACGTGGCCAGCGGCGCCCTGCCCGAGCGGATCAGCGAGCTGGCCGCGGACCCGCGCGCCTGGAGCTGACCGGAGCCTCGCGGCCACAAGGGTCCCAACATTTAACCGATAAGGGCTTGACCGTGGGGCGCCCCGTGCCGCATTGTCGACCAAGTTGATAGGAGATGCCGAAAAGTCAGGGGGCGCTCGTGCGCAAGCTGTTGGTCCTCGCTCTGGTCGGGCTCGTCGCGCAGCTGGTCGACGGCTCGCTCGGCATGGCCTATGGGCTGACTTCGTCAACCTTGCTACTGGTCGCCGGGGTCGCCCCGGCCGCCGCGTCGGCCTCGGTGCACCTGGCCGAGATCGGCACCACGCTCGCCGCCGGGGTGGCCCACTGGCGGTTCGGCAACGTCGACTGGCGGGTGGTGTCCCGCATCGCGTTCCCCGGCGCGCTGGGCGCGTTCGCGGGCGCGACGTTCCTCAGCGCGATCTCCACCGAGGCCGCCGCGCCCTGGATGGCCGCGATCCTGTTCACCCTCGGCGCGTACCTGCTGGTGCGCTTCTCCCGGCCGCTGCGCGCCAACCGCGCCGCCGGGCGGCTGCGCGGTCGCTTCCTCGGCCCGCTCGGCCTGGTCGCCGGCTTCGTCGACGCCACGGGCGGCGGGGGATGGGGCCCGGTCGCCACGCCGGCACTGCTGGTCTCCGGCCGGATGGAACCCCGCAAGGTCATCGGCTCGGTCGACACCGCCGAGTTCGTCGTGGCCGGCGCGGCCAGTTTCGGCTTCCTGATCGGCCTCGGCACCGAGGGCTTCCTGCTGCCGACCGTCGCCGCCCTGCTGATCGGCGGCCTGATCGCCGCCCCGATCGCCGCCTGGCTGGTCCGGATCGTCCCCGCCCAGCTGCTCGGCGCGGTCATCGGCGGCGTGATCGTGCTCACCAACGCCCGGACCCTGGTCCGCGCCGGCGAGCTGCCCGGCGGTGCCCAGTGGACGGTCTACGCGGTCCTGGCCGCTGGTTGGCTCGCCGCCGTCGTCCTGGCCGTCCGGGCGCTGCGGCGCACCCGCCGCGCCCGGGCCACGGTCGAGACGGCCCTGACCGACCAGCCCGCCGTCGCCCCGGTGGCCGGCTGACCATGCCACGTCGGGGACGTGGCGGTGCCCGGCCGACCGGACACCGCCACGTCCCCGATCTCACCTGACCGTCAGCTCCCGGGCCGCCGCGCTGAGCAGCTCCCAGGCCTCGTCCACGTGCGCCTGCGTGGTCAGCGGCGAGCCGATCGCCAGACGCCCGTTAGCGGCGGTCGATGCCCACCTCGCGCCGGCGACCCTCGCTGGCCCGGTGCAGCGCGGCGAGGGTGGCCACCAGCGTCGGTCACCGGGCGCTGCCCGAGCGTGGCCCAGTAGTCCGCGATCCAGTCGACCACCGCGTGCCCCGCGCGGTGGAACTCCTCGGGGTCCATGTGCTCAGCCATCCACCGAGTCGATCAACTCAACGGGGCGGGGGCAGGGG
>NZ_SMKJ01000457.1:0-3399 GCF_004348615.1 Micromonospora sp. KC207 | reverse complement strand
GGCCGGCGGCGTCAATGCCAGACGATGACGCCGGCCACGACCTGCGGTGGGATCAGTGGCAGGTGCCGGCTCCGTTCTCGGTGAAGGTCTGGTTCGCCACCGGCAGGAAGCGCCACTGGTAGATCCCGGGGGCCAGGATCAGTTTGAGCACCCCGTAGGTGGTGCCGTTGCGGACCTCGCTGTTCGGCACGATGGTCCCGAAGTCCGGCTGGAGGGATCGCCCACCCGTGCCGATCACGAACTGTCGGATGCCCTGCACGGGATCGTCCACGCGGTTCGGGCTCTGTGGGGCGAACCGCTCGTAGTGGTGGGCGTGGCCGGTCAGGAGAATCTCGACGTCCGCCTCGTAGAGCTCCCGAAGAAGCGGGAGTAGCTCCGGCCGTTCCCGCTCACCGGAGCTGAAGATCGGGTGGTGCCAGTACGCGAGGGTGCATCGGGCGGGGTTGGCGGCCAGGTCGGCGTGGAGCCAGCGCTGCTGGGGCGAACCGACGTGACACCCACCGACCTTGCTGCAGTTGGAGTTCAACACGATGATGTGCCAACCGCCGGCTGGCATGTCGTACGAGTACCAGCCCTCGTTCGGCCGGCCGGCCACGGGGCCGAAGTAGCCGAAGTAGCCGGCCGCGTTGGCGGTGAGGTACTCGTGGTTGCCAACGGCAGGTTTGGTGCGGCTCTTGTGCCGTCCCCAGGTCGGCCCGTAGCAGTTCGCGAACTCGGCGGGGCTGCCCTTCTCGTAGACGAGGTCGCCGAGGGCCGCGACCGTGCCGCGTTCGCGGTCGAGGATCCGTGCGGTCTGCTCGTCGGTGTCCCGGTCGCAGGAGGCGATGTCTCCGGCGGCCAGCAGGACGTTCTCGCCGGTGCCTGGAACACCGGTTTCCACGAGGAGCTGCGGTGCGGTCGAGCCGCTCTCCCGGTTGTCGTAGTAGGCGCCGTTGGCGTCGGGGGAGCTGATCGCGAAGCTGACGATCCCGTTGTTGATGACCGCTGCGGTGACCTCGACGTCGTACCAGGTGTTGGCGGCCACCCGGCCGTAGGCGCCGAGCGGCGCACCGACGAGGGCGGGGCGGTTGGCGTAGGTCAGGCTCGTCTCCAGCCAGCCGGTTCCGCTTCGTTGTACGATGCCGCCGACGTGACTGCCGGCGTCGCGGATGCTCGACACGTGGATGCGCAGGCGGGCATGGATGACGGGGTCGAGGAGGCCGGTGACCGAGAACTTGAGGTAGGTGATCCGCGTCGGGGCACCGGCGACCGCCAGCACCGGTTGGTTGTCGAAGTTGGTGTTCGGCGCGCCCGCGCTCACGTAGCTGTCGTTGGTGGGGTAGAACACGAAGTTTCCGTTGGCCCTCACCGGAGGGGCGAAGCCGAGGGTTCCGGCCAGGACTGCCAGGGCCAGCACTGCGGCATATCGGGATCTGGACATCGTCACCTCTTCGAGTGAGCCGTACACCCAGTCCACTCCCACCCCGTCAAAGATGGGGCACGAGGTGACGCCGCCGGTTGACGGCGGATTGACGATCGAGGTGGCCGACCGGTGGCTACCTGACCGGGGCACCTGCCCACCAGTCGACGTAGCCGCGCCCCGGCGCACTCCCCTCCCGATCCCGCTCCCCGCCCGGTCCCCTGAGCACATCGGCGGCGTTTGACAGGTTTTACCCCTCTCTGCCCGGGTAGCCCTGGCCTGAAGCCACCAACGAATGGGAGTGCACGTGTTCAATCCTCTGGAACACAAGGGAATCCCCCTGGAGGACCAGATCCGCAACTGGCGCGAGCTGAACGTCGAACCCATCGACCCGGAGGCGATCGACCCGTACACCCGGTGCCGGATCATCACCATGAACGGCATCGAGGTCGAGGCGATCAACTTCCAGCACCAGTTCGCCCGCAACTGCCCCGACCAGGAGGTACGCCGCCAGTTGGCGTACGTGCGGTACCTGGAGAGCCAGCAGCAACGGGTGGTGAACTGGCTGCTGCCCGGCCTCGCCAGCGTGCTGGAGACGACCCTCGGCTACGAGCAGGTCGCCGTCGACCTGACTGCGTGGGTGGCCCGGCACGAGCCCGACGCGTACCTCAAGCAGGCGTACGAGTTCGGCGTGCTGGAGGACTTCGACCACCTGTACCGCTACGCCAACCTCTACGAGATGCTGGAGCGACGCAAGGCCGGAAAGATCGTCGACGGCCTCACCGAGGTCATGCCGGGCCGACCCACGGTGGTCGAGCACCGTCACCCCTTCGACGAGGTCCGCACCCCCTACGACCGCGAGAGCGTCGATCCCCGGTCGAAGCTGAACGCCCTGACGATCCTCTCCGCCGAGCAGCAGGTGATGTTCTACTACATGAACGTCGGACCGCAGTACATGGAGCCGATCGCCCGCCAGCTCTACCAGGAGATCAGCCTGATCGAGCAGGAGCACGTCACCCACTACGAGTCGCTGCTCGACCCGGGCGAGAACTGGTGGGAGCGGCTGCTCACCCACGAGTACAACGAGTGCTGGCTCTACTACTCGTTCCTCCAGCGGGAGAGCGACCCGAAGGTCAAGGCCGTGTGGGAGTTGCACCTGCAGATGGAGCTGGCCCACCTGCAACAGGCCGCCGACCTGCTGCGCCGCCACGACGGCCGGGAGCCCGAGCAGATCGTCGGCAGCGCAGGGCTGCCCGAGCCGCTGACCTTCGAACCGAACAAGGAGTACCTGCGGCACCTGCTGGCCACCCAGATCGATCTCACCAAGCTCGGCGAGGGCTACGTCCGAGAGGCACACGAGCGCTTCGAGTGGATGCAGCGGCAGCTACACGACGGGCAGAAGCCGCCGAGCGAGCAGGTGATCGACCTGCACCGCGAGCGCTTCGGCGGCGAGTACCGCATCGAGACCGAGGGCCCGCACCCGGTCGAGGAGCTGCGTACCCGTGAGGGGGTGCTGCGCCGTGCGTGAGACCACCGCGCGCCCGGCCGCGCCCGGCCCCGTCGAGGAGGACGTCGTCGACCTGCTGCTGGCCCAGCACGCCCGCATCGAGGAGCTGTTCCTGCTCGTCGTCGGTGGCACCGGGCAGGTGCGCCGGGACGCCTTCGACGCCCTGGTCCGCCTGCTGGCCGTACACGAGACGGCCGAGGAGGAGGTCGTCCACCCGCTGTCGCGCACCCTGCCCGGCGAGGGCGGCGACGCCATGGTCGACGAACGGCTCGCCGAGGAGAAACGGGCCAAGCAGACCCTGAAGACCCTCGTCGCCGCCGGCGTCGACGACGCGGGCTTCGACGAGGGCATCCTGCTGCTGCGCGAGGCCGTGCTCACCCACGCCCGCTACGAGGAACGGTACGAGTTCCCCCGCCTGCGCCAGCACGTGCCCGCCGACCGGCTGCGTACGCTGGCCGCCACCGTCCGCGCCGCCGAGGCCGCCGCGCCCACC
>NZ_SMKJ01000456.1:0-3406 GCF_004348615.1 Micromonospora sp. KC207 | reverse complement strand
GCTACCCTCTGCGCGATCGCCCTCGCTGCTGGCTCCGAGCCCACCTCGGTCGCTGCCAACTCTTTCGCTGCGGGCGCTTTCGCTGTGGGCGCTGTCGTCCCGGCGGGGCAACTCCGTGCGACGGCTCACCCGGCGGCCGGCCCCGTGCCGGGCCTCGCGCCGGTGGCTTCCGTCGGGGTCGAACCCGCGACGGCCGCCGTGCCGGTCCGGTTCCGGTGGCCGCTCGACGGCGTGCCGCGACCGGCCCGGCGCTTCGAGCCGCCCCCGCAACCGTGGCTGCCCGGCCACCGGGGCGTCGATCTCATCGCCGAGCCGGGGGCCGTGGTGCGTGCCGCCGGGTCGGGGGTGGTGCTCTTCGCCGGGCAGGTCGCCGGCCGTCCCGTGGTCACCGTCGGGCACACCGCCGGGCTGCGGACCACCTACGAGCCGGTGCTGCCCGGCGTCCGCGCCGGTGACCAGGTGGCCCTGGGCGTCCCGCTCGGCCAGCTGCGACCCGGGCACGTGGGCTGTCCCGGCGGGACCTGCCTGCACTGGGGGCTGCGTCGCGGCGAGGAGTACCTGGACCCGCTTGCCCTGCTCGGCCTTGGCCCCGTTCGGCTTCTGCCACCCTGACCGTCGGCCCGGGGCACGGGGCGGCGCGCCGGTCTGGCGGAGCGTGATGAGGGCCCGCCGGTCTGGCGGAGCACGAGGGCGGCGACATAGCGGCATCCGGGCGCTGCGATGCCCCCTGCCGCCGCTGAAGTGACCGGCGACCGGTGAACCGCCGCGACCGGCCCCGGCCTGGCCGCCCGTCAGCGCTGAGCGAGCAGCGCCGGCAGCCGCGCGGCGAGGCGCTCGTACTCGTGCGGCGCGTTGTAGACCTGGCCGCACAGCCGCAGCCAGCCGCGGTCGTCCCAGGTCGTCACCGCCACCTCGGCCGACAACTCCTTCGCGATCCGGCTCCGCAGCGCATAGGCGGCGTCGATGGTGGTGGCGAGCCCGGCGGGCAGCGGGACGATCCGCATGGCCACCGTCGGCCCGCCGGGCTCCGGCAGGTCGGCCGGCGCGACCCCCAGCGCGTCCCCCAGCACCCGCTGCCCGTACGAGGCCAGCGCGGCGTTGTGCGCGCGTACCCGCTCGACTCCGAGGCTGCGCAGGGTCCAGACACCGGCGGGCGCCGCGAGCCACGGGGTGTAGTCCAGGGTGGCCTGCCACTCGACGTTGCCCGGGAAGCCGGCCGCCTGCTCCCAGGAAACCACCAGCGGCTCAATCCGGTCCCGCCACGGCGGCGTCACCACCAGCGCGGCGGTGCCGCGCGGGGCGTACCCCCACTTGTGCAGGTTGCCCACCCAGAAGTCCGCGCCGAGACTCGCGACGGGGGTCGCCAGCATGCCCGGCGCGTGGGCGGCGTCGACGAGCACCGGCACCCCGTGAGCGTGCGCCGTCCCGACGATCGCCGTGACCGGGAACAGGCGGGCGGTGGCTGAGGTGAGCTGGTCGACGACGAGCAGCTTGGTTCGGCCGGGGCGCAGCCCGGCGCGGATGATCTCGACGACCTGCTCGTCGGTCGAGGTCAACGGCACCGGCAGTATGCGCCGGGTCGCCCCGCTGCGCCGGCACTCCCGGTCGATGGAGAAGCCGACCGCGCCGTAACCGTGATCGGTGGTGAGCACCTCGTCGCCGGGGCGCAGACCGAGCGATTGGAGCACCACGGCGACGCCGGTGGTGGCGTTGCCGATCAGCGCGGTGCCATCCGGGTCGGCACCGAGGAAGGCGGCCAGGTGCCGGCGGGTGTGGGTGATCCGGTCCACCAGGCTCAGCCCGAAGAAGCGCAGCGGGTTCGCCTCCATCTCGTCGCGCAGCCGCTGCTGGGCGCGCTGCACGTTGACCGGCACCGCGCCGAACGAGCCGTGGTTGAGGTGGCTCACGGCCGGGTCCAGCGAGAAGAGCAGCCGGGCGCCGGGTATGGGCTCGGGGGGCGGCGGCGCGCTCATTCCATGATCGTAGCCCGACATCGATCGCCGGCGACCCGCGACGACGACCGGGTCGCAGTGGGTTGGCCCCCTCCCGTCAGCCGGGCCGACGACGGCAGGAAGAACTGGCGCTGGCGGCGAGGAGAAGCTGGCGCTGGCGCGGGGGCACGCAGCTCCTCGCCGGGCGCGGTACTCAGGCGCGCGGGTGCGCCTGCCGGTACGCGGCCCGCAGTCGCTCAACCGACACGTGGGTGTAGATCTGCGTGCTCGCCAGCGACGAGTGACCCAGCAACTCCTGCACCGCCCGCAGGTCCGCGCCGCCCTCCAGCAAATGGGTGGCGGCCGAGTGGCGCAGCCCGTGCGGAGTGGTCCGGGGCAGGCCGGCGGCCTCGGCGCACCCGGCGACGATCCGTCGTGCCATCGTCGGGTGCAGCCGCCCGCCCCGCGCCCCGAGCAGCAGTGCGCCCCCGGAACCCGGACCGGTCAGGACGGGCCGCCCGGCCTTCAGCCACTCGTCGAGGGCGCGCTGCGCCGGCACCCCGTACGGCACGGAACGCTCCCGGGAGCCCTTGCCGAGCACCCGGACTACGCGGCGGCTGTGGTCCACGTCGGCGGTGTCCAGGCCACATGCCTCGCTGACCCGTACGCCGGTGGCGTAGAGCAGTTCGAGCAGAAGGCGGTCCCGCAGTGCCAGGGCCTGCGCGACCTCCCGCTCGCCGCCCCCGCCAGGGGAGATCTTGACAGGATTCGGCCCCTCCAGGGGCCCTTCGCTCCCAAGACCCGCTGGTGACGTCGTGGCCCGCATCAGGGTGGCTGCCTGGTCGGCGCGGAGCACGGTCGGCAGGTCCCGGTGGGCGCGCGGGCTCGCCAGCGGGGCGGCCACGTCGGTGGGGATCAGCCCGGCGCGGTGGGCCCAGGCGCTGAAGGCGCGCGCCGCTGCGGCCCGGCGGGCCATCGTGGTACGGGCGGCGCCGGTCGTGCGCTGTTTCGCCAGCCAGCTGCGCACCATGCCCAGGTCTAGGTCGGCCACTGCGGTACAGCCCATCCGGGCGGCGTGGTCGAGCAGGGAGACCAGGTCGCCGACGTACGCACGCACGGTGTGCGCCGAGCGGTTGCAAACCCGGGCCAGATGGTCGGCGAAGTCGTCCACCGCCTCGCGCATCGACGCCGGCAGGGCCGCGTGCGTCGCCCTGGTGTCGGTGCCGGCGCGGCTCACCGGGGGCCGCCCCACGCACCCAACCCAGCCGCCCGCCGCCGCGCCCGTCCGTAGCCTCGCACCGGCCCAGCCTACGGGCGCGCACCGGCCCAGCCTACGAGCGCACGGCCGCCGGGCCGGTCGCGGCCGCACATGCGGCGGCTAGCCGGGCCGGCACCGTCGTGCGTGCCGCGCGGACGGCCACCCGGCTGGGCGGTGCGTGGGCGCGCCGGCGCAGTGCCGCCGGGCTGGGCGGTGC
>NZ_SMKJ01000455.1:0-3412 GCF_004348615.1 Micromonospora sp. KC207 | reverse complement strand
CCACGGGGGCGTCGACGGGGGCGGTCATCGGGCGGCCTCGGTCCGGTCGTCGCTGGGCAGGGCGGAAAACGATGCAGCGGTCACAACAGGCTGCAAATCCGAATCCCGGCGGCTGATTCCCCGTCCGGCCACAGGTAACGCAGGTCACAGGCGACCGCGGATGGCCGCGCCCGTCGTCGCGGGCCGCGATCTGCCCGCGCCAAAGCGCCGTCGACCGCCCGTCGGGCCCTCACGAACGGTACGGGCGCGGGGGCCCGACGGACGTCAGACGATCGAGCAGGCGGTGCCGTTGAGGGTGAAAGAGGACGGTCTACCGGCGTTGCCGGTGTGGTTCGCCTGGAACCCGATGTCCACCGACCCGTTCGGGGCGACGCTGCCGTTGTAGGAGACGTTACGGGCGGTCACCGCGCCGCTGGTGGGGGTGTAGGTGGCGTTCCAGCCGCCGGTGATGCTCTGCCCACTCGGCAACGTGAACGCCAGGCTCCAGCCGTCGACGGTCGTGGCGCTGGTGTTGGTGATCGTGACGGCGGCGGTCAGGCCGGTGCTCCAGGCGTTGACCGTGTACGACACCCGGCACCCGCCGGCGGGCGGAGGCGTCGTCGTCGGAGGCGCCGTCGTCGGAGGCGCCGTCGTCGGAGGCGCCGTCGTCGGAGGCGCCGTCGTCGGAGGCGCCGTCGTCGGAGGCGTGCCGCCGATGCTGCCCGGCACCGCGCGCAGCGCGTTGTACCAGGTGGTGGCCATCTTGCTGTAGCCGGTCGCGTTGGGGTGCACACCGTCGGCGAGATCGACCAGGGTCAGCGCCCGGTACATGTCGACCAGGTGCACGCGGCGACCGGCGTTGACCTTACTCTGCACGATGCCCGGGATGGCCGCGTTGTACGTCCGCACCGCGTTGTCGGTGCTGCCGGAACGCGGGATGATCGTCGCGACGAAGACGTCCGCCGACGGCGCGGTCGTGATGATGCGGTCGAGCAGCGTGGAGAGCCGGGACGCGGCGGCGGTCGGGTCGCCGTACATGTCGTTGGTGCCGATGTGCAGCAGCACGGTGCGGGGGGTCGTCGCCCGCAGCCAGTTGACGACGTTGGCGTCGACCTGGGCGATGGTCCACCCCGAGTGGCCCTCGTGGTCGTGGTCGCCGAGGCTGGTTGGCCCGTTGAACATCGAACCGACGAAGTCGATCCGGTAGCCGCCGGCGGCGAGCTTCTGCCACAGGTCGATGCGGTAGCCGCCCGGGACGTTGAAGCCGTCGGTGATCGAGTCGCCGAGCGGCATCACCCGCACGCCGCCGTTGGACTCGGCGTTGGCCGGGCCGATCGCGAACGTGACGGCGGTGGCGACGAGCGCCATGACCGCCGCCGCCGCGGCGAACAGGCGAGTTCTTCGTATCATGCGTGTCCTCCCGATGCTGGTCGCCCCAGGCGAGGGGCACGCCAGGGCGCGGTGCTGGAGACGGGCGCGGCGCGACGGCCTCGGCGAGGTCCGCCCGCGCCGGCCTGAAAGGGCTGAGCCGGGGCACGGCGGGTCGGCGCACCACCGCAAGCTGCTAAGTACGGCGCGGCACGGCCCACCGTCGACGGTGCCCGTACGGGTGCGCTGCCGGCCCGGCTCCCGAGCGGCGACCGGCGGCCCGTGGCTGGAGCGTGCCCTCACCCTGGCCGCCGACACCATAACGTGTTACCGCTAACACCCACAATAAATCGACGCGGCGCGATACTTTCGGGCGTCGGCGGCGGGTCAGGTCGTTCGCGGACAGCCACAGCCCGACGACCGGCCCGCCGTACCCCAGCACGACCGGGCCGGTCAGAACGGCCGCGCGTCGATCGGATCAGTCGACGGCCAGGGGCCCGAAGGCTACCGCCCCCCGCGACGGGCACCCCTCGCCGTGGCCACTCCCAGGGCGAGCAGCGCCAACGCCGCCGCGACGCCGCCCACCAGCAGGGGTGCGGTGCCGCCGCGCTCGGCACGGTCACGGGAACCGCGTCCGGCGGCCCCACCGTCATCGGCCCCGCCGTCGCGGTCGCGGTCGTCGGCACGGCCGGTGCCGGCCGGTGCCGGGCCGGTGCGGGGCGGCGACGGGGTCGGCCTGGGTGGCAGGGCGTAACGCAGAATTCTCGGTCGCGTGCCGGGCGGCTGGTTCGCCGTCTCGGAGACCGTGAGCAGGGACCGCCCGTCGCGGCTGAAGCTGACCGACTCGCCCTGCGGTTCGTCCGGCAGCGGAATGGTGCTGGGCCTGCCGGCGGTGAGGGCGGTGACGAGATCGCCGCCGGCGACGTCGAAGGCGAAGGCGTCGGCGTAGGTGCGCAGGACCACCCGCCGCCCGTCGGGCGCGCCCGCTGCGCCGGTGACCACGCCTCGGCCGACGAAGGAGTACGGGTTGCGGGTCGTGGTGGACGGCAGCCGCACCTGCCCCACCCTGGCCAGCGGCACGGTCCCGCCCGCCCGCAGCGGCGCGGCGGGGCGGTACAGGCCCGCGCTGCCGCCCTGCTTCGTCACGATCAGCGGCCGCCCGGCGCCGTCGACCAGGAGGGCCTCCGCGTCGTGCGCGCCGTCGGGGTACGTCATGCGGTGCAGCACCGGGCGGGCCGCCCCGGGCGGCAGCTTCCACAGGGCGACCGTCCGGCGGGCCCGGTCGTTGTCGCCGATGTCGGCGACCCAGATCGTGCCGTCGGCGCCGACGGCCAGATCCTCGGTGTCGCGGGGCCGGGACGGGTAGCGCACCGTCCGCACCACCGCGCAGCGGGTGTCGAGAAAGAAGATCCGGCGTCGGGACTCCTCCTCGGCGCCGTCGTTGACCACGACGAACCCGTCATCGGTGGCGACCAGGCCGGATATCTCGGTCAACCGGTCGTCGCGGATCTGGCACACCGGGGTGCCCGGTGTCGGCGCGAGCCCGGCGACGGGATCGGCCACCGCCGCGCCGGGTGCCACGACGACGGCAGCGACGGTGGCCGCCGCGACTCCGGCCCCCGGCCACCGCCGCCGTGGGTGCCGTGGTGGTCCGGGGTCGGTCACCCCCGCATCATCCAACCCCACCGTCCAGCCGGAAATCCCGGTGCCGCCGTCGCCCGCTACGGACTGACCTGACAGGCGGCACCGTTGAGCGCGAAGCCGTCGGGGCGCGGGTTGGTCGCGCCGAAGCTGGCCTGGAAGCCGAAGCTCACCGTGCCGCCCTGCGGCAGGCTGGCGTTCCAGGCGACGTTGCGGGCGGTGACGGCGGCCCCGGACTGGGTCACCTGCGCGTTCCAGGCGTTTGTGATCCGCTGGTCGGCACCGAACGTCCAGGTCAGCGCCCATCCGTTCAGCGCCGGGCCACGGTTGGTCACCCGCACGTCCGCCGTGAACCCGCCGGTCCACTCATTGGGCGTCCAGGTGACCAGGCACCCGGCCGGCGGAGCGGTGGTCGGCGGGGGCG
>NZ_SMKJ01000454.1:0-3462 GCF_004348615.1 Micromonospora sp. KC207 | reverse complement strand
GCCGACGCCCCCGCCGACGAGTTCAGCGCCGGCCGGGCGTACCGGAACGTGACGACGATCGCGGCCCGGCCGCACCCGGCCGGCAGCCCGGCCAACGACCAGGTCCGCGCGCACCTGGAGGGCGTGCTGCGCGGCCTCGGCCTGGAAACCACGGTGCAGGACACCGTCGCCCGAGCGGCCGGCCAGCTCAGCGGGGCCGCCGCCGGTACGACCCTCGCGCGGGTCCGCAACGTCGTCGCCCGGCTGCCCGGTACCGACCCGACCGGGAAGGTGTTCCTGGTCGCCCACTACGACTCGGTGCAGTCCGGCCCCGGCGGCAACGACGACGCCGCCGGCACCGCCGCCATCCTGGAGGTGGCCCGCGCGCTGACCGCCGGCCCCCGACCGCGCAACGACGTCGTCTTCGTGCTCACCGACGCCGAGGAGGCGTGCCTCTGCGGGGCGTCCGCGTTCGCCGCCGACCACCCGCTCGCCGCCGACGGCGGGGTGGTGCTCAACCTGGAGGCCCGCGGCTCCACCGGCCCGGTGATCATGTTCGAGACGTCCCGGGACAACGCGAGGCTGGTCGACGTGTTCGGCCGGGCCGCCCCGCACCCGGTCGGCACCTCCTTCGCGGTGGAGATCTACCGGGCGATGCCCAACAACACCGACTTCACCGCGTTCCTCGACCGGGCCGGCTTCGTCGGGCTCAACTCCGCGTACATCGACGGCGGGGCGATCTACCACACGCCCCTGGACACCCCGGCCGCGATGGACCGGGCCAGCCTCCAGCAGCACGGCGACAACGCGCTGGGCCTGGCCCGCGAGTTCGGCCGCGCCGACCTCGAGGCGCTGGACGCCGGGCACGACGCCACGTACTTCCCGGTCCCCGGCGGGCTGGCCCGCTACCCCGGCTGGCTGGTCCTGCCACTGGCCGTGGCCGCCCTCGTGGCCGTGCTCGCACTCGGCTGGTGGGCCCGGCGGCGGGGCCGGACCACGTACGGGCGGCTCGCCGCCGGGTTCGGGCTGGGCCTGGTGCCGATCGTCGCCGCACCGCTGGGCGCGCAGCTGCTCTGGGCGGGCGTCACCGCCGTCCGGCCCGGCTACGCCGAGCTGCTCGACCCGTACCGGCCCACCTGGTACCGGCTCGCCGTGGTGGCCCTCGCCGCCGCGACCCTGTTCACCTGGTACGCGCTGAGCCGGCGCCGGGTCGGCCCCGCCGCCCTCGCGATCGGCGGGCTGGGCTGGCTGGCCGTATTCGGCGTCGTGCTCGCGGTGCTGGTGCCCGGCGGGGCGTACCTGACGACCCTGCCGGCCCTGGCCGGCGCTGCGGCCGGGTTGATCGCGCTCGGCGCGCGGATCGACGGCCCCTGGCCGGTGGCCGCGGCGACCGCAGCCGGCGCGGTCGCCGTTGTGCTCCTGCTGCCGACCGTGGTGCTGCTCTTCCCGGCGCTCGGCATGGCGATGGGCGGTGTCGCCGCGCTGTTCGCGGTGCTGCTCGGGCTGGCCGCGCTGCCGGTGGTGGACCTGCTGCACCCCGAGGCCGGCGGGCGACGCGGCCTGGTCGCGGCCCGGGCCCGCCGGGCCGGCGCGCTCCCGGCCGTCGCCGCCGGGCTCGCGGCGGCGGTGTTCGCCGGGGTCGGGCTGGCCGTCGACCGGTTCGACGCCGCCCACCCCGTGCCCACCCACCTGATGTACGCCCTCGACGCCGGCACCGGCCAGGCCCGCTGGCTCAGCCACGAGACCGACCCACGGCCCTGGACCGACGGGTACGTCGACGCGACCACGACCGTCGCCGACTTCCCCGGGCTCGGCGACACCGAGCTGCGGGCCGGGCCGGCGCAGGCGGCGAACCTGCCCGCGCCGAAGCTGGAGGTCCTCGCCGACACCCGTTCCTCCGAGCAGCAGACCGTGCGGGTACGGATCATCCCACAGCGCCCGGTGCGGCTGCTCACCCTGCACGTCGACGGCGCGACCGAAGTTGAGTCGGCGGTGGTTGCCGGCCGGCCGGTGCCGGGCGGCCGGGCCACCGGCGGAACCTGGGGCTTCGGGATCGTCTTCCACGCCCCGCCACCGGAGGGGGTCGAGGTCACCCTCGTGCTGGCGGCCGGCACCCGGCCGCCGGCGCTGCGCGCGATGGACGCCAGCGACGGCCTGGACGGCATACCCGGGTTCCGACCCCGCCCGCCGGACGTCGGGGTGGTCGGCTCGCACAGCTCGGAGATGCTGGCGGTCGCCCGCACGTACCCGCTGTAGAGCCTGTCCGGACGAGCCCACGAGGTCGTCCTCGACCAGGCAGAGCGTGGCCTCGATGTGGCTTGGAGGCCACGCTCTCCGGCATCCAGCACGACCTTACGCGCCCGAGCGACCGGAAGACCGGGTCAGCGGGCCAGTCGGCGCCACTTCCAGCGGCATTGATCAAGGGTGGGGCATAGTCGATCAACACGGCAAGATGCCGTCTGAGCTGACCGTTCATTGGTCATAGATGGTCAATGTTCGTTGCCCTGCGGTACCGCTCGGTGTCGTCGGTTGCTGTACCTCGCTGCTGCACTGCTCAACCCTGTCCACCAAGAGCGCTTTGTCGGTTTTGGCCTCACTATGGGCTTAGATGTGTAAAAGTCCGATTGCCCATATTTGCACTTCGGCGTGGACTCGGGGTCGCTGTCGTGGCAGCGCCTGCCGGAGACACACCATGAGAGGCCACATCGTGACAGTCACTTCAATCCGTCGTCGTCGACGCGCCGTGCTGCCGGCACTCGCGGCCGGCACCGCTGCCTGCGCCGCCACCGCCGTGCTGATGCTCAGTGGAACCGGCGCCAGCGCCCAGCCAGCGCCGGTCGGCCTGGGGACAGCGGCGAACTTCTCCGTGCTGGCCGGCTCCACCGTCACCAACACCGGCGACAGCTTCCTGGCGCAGAGCCTCGGCGTCCACCCCGGCAACACCGCCACCGGCTTCCCCCCAGGCACCGTCGCCGGCGAGATCCACCTCGCCGACGACGTCGCCCTACAAGCCAAGAACGACCTGACCACCGCCTACAACAACGCCGCCGGCCGGACCCCGTTCACCAGCCTCCCCGCCGAACTCGGCGGATCCACGCTCACCCCCGGGGTGTACCGCATCGGTGCCGCCCAACTGACCGGCACCCTGACCCTGAACTCCGAGAACGACCCGGCAGCAGTGTTCATCTTCCAGATCGAGTCCACCCTCATCACGGCGGCCAACAGCAGCGTCGTGTTCATCAACGGCGCCTCACCCTGCAACGTCTACTGGCAGGTGGGCAGCTCGGCCACGATCGGCACGGGCACCCGATTCGTGGGCAACATCCTGGCCCAGACCTCGATCACCATGAACACCGGCGCAACCCTCCAAGGCCGCGCCCTGGCGCAGACCGGCGCCGTCACCCTCGACACCAACACAATCAACGCCCCCGTCTGTCTCCAACCCACAGGAACGCCGACAACCACTCCGACGGGCACCCCGAC
>NZ_SMKJ01000453.1:0-3464 GCF_004348615.1 Micromonospora sp. KC207 | reverse complement strand
GTGGTCCAGTCTTGTGTTGGCAGGTGTGGGCCGGAGCTGGTGCTGTTGGTGTCTCCGGCGATCAGGGTGGGGATGGGGCTGGTGCCGAACGTGGCAAGGAGCCGGGCTCGGGCGAGGCGTTGTTCCGGGTCGGCGTAGGGCCAGTGCTCCACGAAGACCTGGAGGCGGTATCCGGGGTCGGCGCGGAGACAGAACCGGGCCAGGTTGCGTTTGTCGGGGAACTCGGGTTCTTCTGCGGCGTCGAGGCGTAGCACGCGGGGGTCGTAGATGACGGCGGTGGCGAGTGCTCCGGTGTGGAGTTCGCCGACGTAGGGACGGCCGGTTGTTTCGGCGAGGTGGGCCATGGCGGTGTGGAACGGTCGTCGGCCTCGGGCGTTCCAGAACTTGGCCTCGCAGAGCATCAGGAGGTCGGGGTGGGGCTCGTCGAGGAACGCCTGGGTCAGGGGCGCGAAGTCGTAGGTGCCGTCGGGCTGCATCCCGCCGGCTTCGAAGTTGAACAGGCAGAGGTGGAGTTCCACGCTCATCGGGTCCTCCCGCGGGGGGTGTGTTGGGCGGTCGTTGGTGGGGTTGGTGGCCTGGCCGCGGGGTTGGTGTGGGTGGTGTGGTGGCGTCGTGGTGGGTGGAGCGTCCAGGGGAAGCCCATGGCGTCGAGGGCGGCGATCCGGTCGGCCGGGACGCGGCCCAGCTTGCGTTGTCTGCGGAGGTTGTGGGAGAGGTTTCCGAGTTGGATGTCGCCTTCGCGGTGGTCGCGGGGGACCCTCAGGTGTCCCTCGCGGCGGTGGAACGCGGCGAACGCGGCGAGGTGTCGCTGCCAGCGGCTGTCGTGCACCCTCCAGTTGATGCCGAGGTCTTCCAGGGTTCGCACCTGGTCGGGGGTCAGCTGCCGGCTTCGGTAGCGGCCTCGGCAGTAGTGGATGAACCCGCCGAGGTCGAAGTCGCCTTCGCGGTGGAAGCGGGGCGCGTCGAGGTGCCCTTCCCGCTCGTGAAAGGCTCGGGCGGCGGCGATGCCGGTCGCCCATGCGCTGCTGGGGCGGGCGACGAGCCGGTGGGGGTCGGCGTGGTCGAGGATCCGGACGGTGACATGCCGCAGCAGGGTGTCGGTGAGGTATCCCTCGGGCATGCGCAGGAGCACCCGTTCGGGTAGTCGCGGCTGCCGCGTGTCGTGGCTGGTGTGGGCGTCACGGTGGCGGATGTCGAGGTCGGCGGCGAGCGTCTCGTCGTGGGCGCGCATCGCCCACAGCACCTGCAGGACGGTCTCCCACTCGTCGTCGGCGTGCGGGAGCTGCGCCGGGTCGTCGGGCAGCAGCAGGGGGACCAGGATGGTGGCGGTGCCGGTGCCGGCGGGGTTGCGGCGCAGCGCCCTGCCGACGGTCTGCACCACCTGCACCGGCGAGCGCATCGGCCGGGTCAGCACGATCGCGTCGACGGCGGGCACGTCCACGCCCTCGCCGAGAGCACGAACGGAGGAGATCACCGTCCATCCGTCGTCGGGTGGGTCGGCGAGGTGGTCGAGGTTGATCTGCCGCTGGGCCAGGGTCTGCTGGCCGTCGACGTGGCCGGTCGTGAGCCGGCCCACCGGCCGGTGTTCGGCCGGTAGCAGGGACGCCGTGCGGCCGAGGGTGCGGGCGAACTCTCTGCTGTCGCCCACGCGGGTGGTGAAGACCAGCACCCGACGCAGCCCGAACTCGCGCGCGGCGCGCAGCAGGGCCGTCTGGACCACGGCGGTGCGCAGCGGAGCGTCACCGACGGCGGTGACACCGGTGCCGTCGGCGGCCTGGAGCGACGTCAGGGCGTCGCGGGACGTCACGCCGATGACGACGACCCGGAAGTCGTCGAGCCAGCCCTCGCCGATCGCCCGCCCGAACGGATACCGGTGCCACACGGGCCCGAACACCTGCGGGTCGTCCATGGACAGCACGTCGACCCCTTCCTGACCGGGGCGGGACGTCACGATCCGCGGTGTCGCGGTCATGTTCAGCCGCACCCTCGCCGGCAGGACCGCGTCGTCGTGCACCCGCCCGTACAGCCGGCCCGCGACACCAGCGGTGCGGTGCGCTTCGTCGATGATCAGGAGGTCAGCGGTCATGCCTGCCGCCCGCAGCGCGGCACCGACACGGTTGGCCGAGGCGTTGGTGACGGCGAGCAGACGCATCTGATCAGCCGGTGCGCGACGCAGCCAGGCGGTGATGTCGTCCACGTCGGTCATCACCGGGCAGCTCAGGACATCGACGTAGCCGGCCACGTCGGCCACGGTGTCGTCGCTGCACACCGCCATTGTGTGGGCGCCGACCGGCCGCCACACCCGCAAGGTCTGGCCCACCAACGCCAGAGACGGACACGCGATCACCACCAAGCCCCGCGCGCAGACCCTGGTCGCCGCGTGTGCCGCGACCAGCGTCTTCCCGGTCCCGCAAGCAGCGATCACCTGCCCCCTGCCGGCGCTGGCCGCGCCGCGGACGATCGCCTCGACCGCCTCCGCCTGGTACGGGCGCAACACCGGCAGCCGCCCAGTGGGCTGCGCCGCCACCGCCCTATTCGGGGGCGTGTCTGCCCCTGCGCGGACCGACACGGCTGACAGGCCGTTGCCGTCAGCCGCAGACAGCGCATCGGACGGCGAGGGCGAGACGTGGTCGTCATGCAGACGCCGGAGGCGGGAGATCAAAGGTGTGCTCCTACAAGAGAGGGATGACATGGGTTGAGGCGACGACCCGCCGCAACCAGTTGGTTCGTCTGCTGGGGCCGCTATCCGCCCGGGTAGACACGCCGAGAGGAAAGAGCACCAGCCCACGCACGTGGGCAGTCGTGGACGCGAGCGCCCGAATGCCTTGGGATGGGCGGTCACGAGGAGGATCTGGCGTTGTCACCGCATTTGGGTGGGCTTCGGATGCGCAGCGGTGCCCTGCCGTCGAGAGTGCCTAGTGCTGGCTGTTGGTTCTACGGCGGGTGAAGTGGGGCGGGTGAAGGTTTCGGCGAGGTGGAGGTGGTCGGCGGGGATACCGGCGAGGGGGAGGCGGTGTCGGGCGTGGTCGATGAGTGCGGGTGGGCCGGCGACGTGGACGTGGTGGCCGGGCCGGTAGTGGTCGAGGAGGGCGGTGAGCACGTCGCCCTGGGCCGCCGGGTCGGTGAGGGGGTCGTCGGTGAAGGTGGGTCTGATGGTCAGCCACTCGTGGTGAGTCGTCTGGAGGGTGTCGAGGGTGATGCTGTCGTAGAGGTCTTCGAGGGTGCGGGCGCCGACGATGAGGGTGACTCGCCGCTGCCGGCCGTTGGTGGTGCCGGTGGTGGTGCGGTGTTCGGTGATGGCGCGTAGGGGTGCCAGGCCGGTGCCGCCGGCGGCGAGGAGGAGGTCGCCGTGGTCGTCGGGGTCGAGGGTGAGTCCGGCGTGGTAGGGCGGGCCGAGCCACACGTATTCCCCGACGGCGGCGTGGTGGGCGAGAACGGGGGAGACGGGTCCGTCGGGGACGGCG
>NZ_SMKJ01000452.1:0-3496 GCF_004348615.1 Micromonospora sp. KC207 | reverse complement strand
TTCCTGCACGGTGCGGTAGATCGCTCGTTGGGTCGCGGCGCTGATGTCGGTCGGCAGGTCACCGTCGAGTCGGGTTCCGATGCCGCTGTTCGAGATCATCTGCCGGAGCCCGGCGAGGGTCGGCTGGGGAGTGAGCTCGGTCGGTGCGGTGCCGGAGGCGCGCAGGACGGTGACCATGTGCCGGAGCTCGTCGAGGGTGCGGACGGCGAGGTCGCGGATGGTCTGCGCGGTTGTCTTGGTGTCCGGGTCGCTGGTGTTGACCTGGAGTGCTCCGGCCTGGATCGTGATGAGGCTGACCTGGTGGGAGACGACGTCGTGCATTTCACGGGCGAGTTGGGCGCGTTCCTTGGCGAGCACGGTCTGGGCGACGAGTTGCTGTTCATGTTCCCGGGCCTGGTGGATCTCGGTCAGGCGTTGTTGCAGATCGCGCCGGGCCTGCACGAGCTGGCCGAGGAAGATCGCGGCGGCCGCCGTGGCGATGTTGTAGCCGACGGAGACGAGTAGTTCGACGCGGGTGGGTGTCGGGATGTCATGGTTCCAGATCGCGGCGGCGCTGCAGATGCTGTAGAGAATGGTGCAAACCGCGAGTGTCCGCCGGTTGCGGGTGTTCACCGCGACTGTGTAGAGGGCGACCGCGCCGGCGACGACCGCGGAGGAGACCGCGGTGGCGGGCAGGGCGAGCGCGAAGACGAGGTACGGCCATCGGCGTCGGACGGCGAGCGCCAGTGCGGCGACGACGGCGACGATGTCGGCGTACGGACGGTCGGTGTCGGTCATCACCACGGCGTCGAGGAGGGCAACCACGACCAGGGCCGCGTCGACGAGTGGTGCCTGCAGTCGGCAGGATGTCACGAGTTGCCGTCCGGCTGGGTCAGCAGCCCGGCACGCTGGGCAATGAGCGCGGCCTGCACCCGGCTGGTCACCTTCAGCTTGGTGAGGATGGCGCTGACGTGGTCTTTGACCGTGCCGCCGCTCAGGTACATCCGCGTACCGATCTCGGCGTTGCTCAGGCCGTCTGCGACGTGCACGAGTATCTCGCGTTCGCGGTCGGTTAGCCGGGCGATCGCGCTGGCGGCGTCCTCGCCGTTTTCCACACGCCAGTCGACGACCGTACGCGACACCTTGGGGGACAAGACCACAGCGCCGGCGGCGAGGGCGCGGACCAGTTGGGCCAGGTGCTCGGGGTGGGTGTCCTTGAGGATGAATCCGGCGGCCCCGATGCGCAGTGCGGTGGTGATGTATTCGTCGGCGTCGAAGGTGGTCAGCATCGCGACCGTCGGGGGGTGTGGCATGGCGCGTACCTGGCGCAGGACGGTGAGGCCGTCCACGTCGGGCATGCGGATGTCGAGCAGGACCACGTCGGGCCGGTGCCGGGTGATCTCGTCGATCGCCTCCGCGCCACTGGCGGTGGATACCACCTCGATGTCGGGGGCCACGCGCAGGATGAGCTGCAAGCCGGAGCGGACGAGGGCGTCGTCGTCCACCACTACAACCCGTATCACTTTCCGCTCCGCTCGATTATTCGGTCGGCCGTCACCGACGCTTGACCATAACCGCTGGGGTGTGGCCGGATCCCATGGTCTTCGACCGTCGCAGCCGCCGGGCGGGCCGGATTCCGCCGGGTGGCGTGCCTGCCCCCACCGGTCGGGGGTTCATCCCCGTGGGGCGGGGGGTTGGTGCCGCAGCTTGACGGATGGGCGTGGCGGCGCGGCTCAACAAGCGTTGTCCGCATGACATCGCTCGAACCCGTTGCACACGCGTCACCCCCGCAGTCCACCCCGTCGCCCGACCCCGGTGCGGCAGGTGAGCACGGTCCGTCGACGGGCCGGCTGGTCGGCGTGGACCTGACCCGCGCGTTCGCCGTGTTCGGGATGTTCGCCGTGCATGTCGGCCCGTTCGAGGCGGCGCGGGGTGACATCGGCGGTTGGATACGCAGCCTGAGCGAGGGCCGGGCGTCGGCGTTGTTCGCCACGCTCGCCGGGTTCTCGCTGATGCTGATCGCGGGTCGTTTCGAGCCGAAGACCGGCCTGGCCGGCCGGCAGGCGAAGGCCCGGATCGTGATCCGCGCGGTGATTCTGCTGGTCGTGGGCACCGCGTTGACGATGACGGACTTCGGGGACGCGGTGATCCTCAACGCATACGCGGTGTACTTCCTGCTCGCGTTGCCGCTGACCCGGCTGCGTGCCCGGACGCTGGCCGTCATCGCGGCCGTGCTCGCGCTGGTGGGTCCCCAGGTCGGGTTCGGCCTGCGGGCATGGCTGGGCGAGCCGGTCCTGAACAGCATCAACGCGTACGATCCGCTCGAGCGGCTCTGCGGCGTCGGCGTACTGGATCTGCTGCTCACTGGCTTCTACCCGGCGATCTCGTGGATGTCGTTCGTGATCGCGGGTATGGCACTCGGCCGGCTGGACCTGGCCGCCGGCGCGGTGCAGCGGCGGCTGGCGGTGCTCGGCCCCGCCCTGATCGCGCTCGGATACGGGATGTCCTGGCTCGCCCTCAAGATTCTCGGCGGCGGCATCCCCGACCGCGTGCCGGACGGCATGCCCCGGAAGGACGCCATGGCCGACTTGGCGGCCGGCTCTGCGCCGCCGCCCGCCAAGTGGAGCTTGGAGGCCGATCCCTGGCTGCTGCTGGCGGCTGAGCCGCACAGCGGGTCGACCTTCGACGTGATCGGCTGCCTGGGGGTGGCGATCACTGTGCTGCTGTGTGCGACGGTGGCGATGGCCAAACTGCCACGGCTGCGCCGGCTCGCCGGCCCGGTTATCGCCGTGGGCACCATGTCCCTGACGATCTACGTGGGTCACATCCTGGCCATCCTCGCGCTACCCGGTAAGAGCGCTACCCCGCCGGATGCCAACTCGACCGTCCTGTTGTGCGCGTTTGTCCTCGGCGCCGTCGTGTTCGCGGCGCTCTGGTCGCGGTTCTTCCGCCGCGGGCCACTGGAGGACCTGCTGAACAGCGCCACCAAACCAGCGAGGCTTCTTCGCTGAGCGCGGGCCCCGGCAGCGTCCGCCGCCCGAAACGGGCGGCGAACGCCATGGTCCGTCCTGAACGCACGACCCCGACTGAATATCCGGCAGGCGAAACCAGCCGAGCTTTCCCACACCACCCGATCGGCACGGACCCATATTCCGATTCCGGAAACGCCGGTGCCGTGCCCGGCAACCAGCAGGAGAAAGAGTCTCGTGAACACCGCATCCCGACCGTCGATGACGGATGCCGCGTCTCCGTCCGCGCGGGAGACGGCCAAGGCGCTGTACGCGCAGGTCCGGCCGCACCGGTGGGTCGTCGCGCTCGGCCTGTTGTGTGCGCTGGTCGGTGCCGCCGGAGGGTTGTTGCAGCCGCTGGCCACCAAGGCGTTGGTGGACCGCAGGGGCTTTGCGTAGTCGATTGAGGTGTGTCTGACCTGGCCGTATGTAGGGCCGTGGCCTGGGTGGAGGGTGACGCGGAACGGGTGCGGCCCGTCGGTGATCATGGAGTTGCTGAGACAACATGA
>NZ_SMKJ01000451.1:0-3513 GCF_004348615.1 Micromonospora sp. KC207 | reverse complement strand
CGGTCGGGGCGACGGTCCGGGGCCTGCCGGTGGGCGGACGGCCCGACGTGGAGGCCGGGGGCGGTGCCGAGGCCCGGTTCGACAGGGACCCCGCCGCCGGCGAGAGGGTGGGCGTGGGCGTCGCACTGTCGGTGGGGAGCCCCACCCGGATGGGTTCCTGGGCGATCGGCCCCGGCTGGTAGGGCTGGTAGGCGTTGAAGAGCGGCAACAGCATGATGATCAGCGTGGCCACCAGCCCGACCACCACGGAGGCCAGGACGAGGGCCAGTTGCAGCCCGTCGCTGCTGCGCGCCCTCCTCGACGGGGCGGACGTCGGCCGGGCCGCCGGTGGCGACCCCGGACCCGTCGTGGTCCACCTGTCCGCAGCGGGCAACGCCCCGTAGGCCGCGGGAGGCACGGACGCGCGCTCCACCGACGGCGGCACCCAGCCACCGATGCGTAGGCGCGCCGGCCCGGCCCCGTCCCCGGTCTTCCTGGCGATGTCGAGTCTGTGCCGGTCGTCGAACTCGCTTGAGTGGGTCATGTCCCCGGTCCGCGCACGGTGCCACTTCGATCAATGGCACGGAGGATCGAATTATGCGCGACGAGGGATCCCCCAGGTCAATGTTTCGCGTCGAAAATCGCATAGCGGTCCCTCCATTGGCTCCTCTGAACGTGGATCGTCACACCGGGTGCGGCCAGCCCCCGGCCGGGTGATGCGGTGTCGCCGTGCGGCGGGCCGATCTGACGACTCGGGGGCTGCGCCGCTGTGGGTGCCTCCCACCTGGGCGACGGTGTTTTGCCATAGCAGATCGGCTCGGCTTTCGGGCGATGTCCACAGTGCCTCCGGTTGTCCACAGGAGAGCCCGAGCCGGCGGCGAGCGGGGGCCGCCCCGGGCACGCTCTCGGGCAGCACCCCCGAGCCGACTGCTGGAGGCCGCGATGCCACCACCCCGTACCTCGCTCTCGCCGCGACGCCGACTGCCCTTGGTGGTGACCTCGGACGACAACCTCCTCGACGATCTGCTCCGGCTCGCCGCCGCCGGCGGCACGGAGGTCGAGGTGGCCGCGGACCCGGCCGCCGCCCGGTCCCGGTGGTCGCCCGCACCGCTGGTGCTGGTGGGCGACGACCAGGCGCAGGCCTGCCTGCGGGCGCGGCTGCCGCGCCGGTCGCGGATGGTCCTGGTGGGCCGGACCGGGCAGCTCGATCCCGGCTGGGAGATCGCCGAGCTGATCGGCGCTGAGCACGTCGCCACCCTGCCTGCCGCCGAGCCATGGCTGGTGGACCGGTTCGCCGAGTGCGCGCCGGACCGGGCCGGCGACGGCGTGGCCCGGGTGGTCGCGGTGCTCGGCGGCCGGGGCGGCGCCGGGGCCAGCGTCCTCGCCGGTGGGCTGGCCGTCACCGCCGCCCGGGCCCGGTTGCGTACCCTCCTCGTCGACGCCGACCCGCTCGGCGGTGGGCTGGACCTGGTGCTCGGCTGGGAGCAACTGGACGGGCTGCGCTGGCCGGCGCTCACCGACGCCGACGGGCGGGTCGACCCGCCGGCGTTGGTTCGGGCCCTGCCCAGCCGCGGCGACCTGGTGGTGCTCTCCTGGGACCGGGGAGACCCCCTGCCGCTGCCCGCCCCGGCGATGGCGGCCACCCTGGATGCGGCCCGGCGGGGGCGCGACTTCGTCGTGGCCGACGTGCCTCGCCATCTCGACGACCCGGCCGTGCTCGCGTTGCAGGCCGCCGACCAGGCGTTCCTCGTCGTGCCAGCCGAGTTGCGGGCCACCGCCGCGGCAGCCCGGGTGGCAGCGGCCGCCGTCCCGCACTGCGCCCAACTGTCCGTCGTCGTGCGCGGCCCGGCACCGGGCCGGCTCAAGGCCGTCGAGGTGGCCCGCGCCCTGGGGCTGCCCCTGGCCGGCACGCTTCGTCCCGAGCCGGGGCTGTGCCGAGGGCTGGAGCGCGGGGAGGCACCCGCCGCCGACGGGCGCGGACCCCTCGCCGCGCTCTGCCAGCGGATCGTCGGCGAGCTGACCGGCCTCCCGACGTCGGGTGCGGCGTGAACGGCCACGCCGACGGCGAGGAACTCGCCAGCCGGGTGCGCCAGCGGTTCGCCGCCACGGCCGCCCCGGTCACCCCGGCAGCCGTGGTCTCCGCCGTACGCGCCGAGCCGGCGGCGGCGATCCTCGGGGACACCGCCGTGCTCCGGATCGCCGGCCGGGTGCACGACGACCTGGTCGGCGCGGGCCCGCTGGCACCCCTGCTTGCGGACGCAGAGGTGACCGACGTGCTGGTCAATGGAACCCGGGTGTGGGTCGACCGGGGCCAGGGCCTGTACCAGGTCGCGGTGCCGGTCGGCACCGTCGACGACGTACGACGCCTGGCGCAGCGCCTCGCGGCCGGGGCCGGCCGCCGCCTCGACGACGGCTCCCCGTACGCGGACGCCCGGCTGCCCGACGGCACCAGGCTGCACGCCGTGTTGCCCCCGGTGGCCACCGACGGGCCCTACCTGTCCCTGCGCACCTTCCGGCAGCGCCCGTTCACCCTCGACGACCTGGTGCGGCAGGGCACCGTGCCCCGGCCGATCGCCCCGGTACTGGCCGCAGTGGTGGCCGCCCGACTCGCGTACCTGGTCGTGGGCGGCACCGGTTCCGGCAAGACGACCCTGCTCAACACCCTGCTCGGGCTGGTTCCGGCAACCGAGCGGATCGTGCTGGTCGAGGATGCCGCCGAGCTGCGCCCCGTGCACCCGCACGTGGTCGGGTTGCAGGCCCGCACCTCCAACGTGGAGGGCTCCGGTGCGGTCGGCCTCAACGACCTGGTTCGGCAGGCCCTCCGGATGCGCCCGGACCGGCTCGTGGTGGGGGAGTGCCGGGGCGGGGAGGTCGTCGATCTGCTCGCCGCCCTGAACACCGGCCACGACGGCGGGGCGGGGACGCTGCACGCCAACGCGCCCTCGGACGTACCGGCCCGGCTGGAGGCGCTCGGCATGCTGGGCGGGTTGCCCCGGGCCGCGCTGCACGCCCAGGTCGCCGCCGCGCTCCAGGTGCTGCTCCAGGTCCGCCGGGGCGCGCGGGGCCGGGTGCTGGAGTCGGTCTGCCTGCTGCTTCCGGACGGCCCGGATCGCCTGGTCACGGTCGTCCCGGTCTGGGTGCGCGGCCATGGTCCCGGTCCCGCCGCGCGGGCCCTCGGCGCGTTGCTACGGGAGCGGGACGTACTGGTCCCGCCGGTCCTGGGCGCGGGGTGGCCGGACCGGGAACGTCGCGGGTCGGGCGGCGCGACCGAGGCGTACGGGGCGGCTCCCCGGCACGGGGACGCCGAGTGACCACGACGGGCTGGCTGGTGGCCGTGTGTCTGGTCGCCGCTGCGACGGCCGTGGGGTGGCCGCTGCGCAACAGCCGATCTCGGCGGCGTTCCGTGTTCACGGCGCTACCGCCCCGTTCGCTGGGCCGACCCAGCGACCTGAGCGCCGGCGAGCGGGCTGTGCCGCCTCCCGACCGGGCAGACCCGGGCCCCGCGTCGGGCCCGGCGGAGCGGCAGGCAGGTGC
>NZ_SMKJ01000450.1:0-3563 GCF_004348615.1 Micromonospora sp. KC207 | reverse complement strand
TGCTTGCCGCGGCGTTGCGGGCCAAGCAGCCCGAGCCGCACGCTTTCGCCGCGTTCCTCGCCCAGGCCCACAACGCCGGAGTGCCGGTGGACTGGGCGGCCGTGCTGGCCGGCGGGAAGCGCATCGATCTGCCTACCTACGCCTTCCAGCACCAGCGCTACTGGCTGATGCCCGACACCAGCACCCTCGACCGGGTCGACCATCCCCTGCTGACCGGCGCCGTGCGCGTCGGCGACCGCGACGAATGGGTGTTCACCGGACGGCTCTCGACCGAGAGCGCCCCCTGGGTCGCCGACCACGGCGTGCTCGGCATGGTGGTGGTGCCCGGCACCGCGCTGGTCGAGCTGGCCGCCGCGGCCGGCACGCACGTGGGCGTCCCGGTCGTCGACGAACTCGTCCTGGAGGCGCCGCTGGTCATGCCCGCCACGCCGGTGCAGCTCCAGGTCACCATCGGCGAGCCGGACGATGCCGGCCGCCGCGAGGTCGCCCTCTACTCCCGGCCGGACACCGCCGACGCGGAGACCACCTGCCACGCCCGCGGGCTGCTGGCCGCGGACGACGAACCGGCCGAGCCGTGGCAGCCCGGCGTGTGGCCGCCGGCCGACACCGAGCCGCTCGACGTGGCAGCCATCCACGCCCGGCTCGCCGAGGTCGGCTTCGACTACGGACCGGCGTTCCAGGGCCTGCGCGCCGGATGGCGGACCGACGACGAGGTGTACGCCGAGATCGTCCTGCCCGAGGAACACGCCGAGGCCGCCCGCGGGTACGGGCTGCACCCGGCGCTGTTCGACGCGGCGCTGCACGGCGGCCTCGGCTGGCTGGACAAGGACTCCGGCGCCGAACTGCCGTTCTCCTGGGCCGGCGTGCGGCTGGCCCGCAGCGGCGCCGCCCGGGTGCGGGTCCGCATTGCCGCTGCGGGCGAGTCGGCGCTGCGGGTCGACCTGGCCGGCGAGGACGGCGTACCGGTCGGCAGTGTCGCCAAGCTCGCCTTCCGCCCGGTCGAACAGGCCCAGCTCGACAGCGCCCAGCCGGCGGGCAGTTCCTCGCTGTTCCGGGTGACCTGGACCGAGATCCCGGCGGCCGTGCGGCCGGGCTCCGCACCGGTCGTCACCGTCCTCGACGGGGATGACGCCGGGACGCTCGACCGGGCCACCGCGGACCTTGTGGTGGTGCGGATCGGCGCGGGCGAGGCCGGCGGCACGGCGGAGATGGCCCACGCGGTCGCCCGCCGCACCCTCGCCCTGCTGCGGTCCTGGCTCGGCGCGGACAGCCCGGCTGGGGCCCGGCTGGTCGTCGTCACCCGCGGCGCGGTCGCGGCCGGTGACGAGGCGCCGGATCTGGCGCAGGCGCCGGTGTGGGGTTTGGTGCGTAGTGCTCAGTCGGAGCATCCGGGCCGGTTCCTGCTGGTGGACCTGGACGACGGGGCTGAGCCGGACTGGGGTGCGCTGGCTGGGCTGGATGAGCCGCAGCTCGCGGTGCGCGGCGGACGTCTGCTCGCGCCGCGTCTCGCCCGGGCCCGTACGGCCACCGGCGTCGAGCCCCGGCCGCTCGACGCGGACGGGATCGTGTTGGTCACCGGGGGTACGGGTGGTCTCGGCGCGGTGGTGGCGCGGCACCTGGTGGCCACTCACGGCGTGCGGCATCTGGTGTTGGTGAGTCGGCGTGGCCCGGCGGCCGAGGGTGTGGCGGAGCTGGTCGCGGAGCTGGCGGGTCTGGGCGCGCAGGCGGACGTGGTGGCCTGTGACGTGGCGGACCGGGCGCAGCTTGCCGGTGTGCTCGATGGCCTGGACCGGCCGCTGACCGCGGTGGTGCACGCCGCCGGCGTCCTGGACGACGGCGTGCTCGACGCCATGACGCCGGAGCAGCTCGCCGGGGTTCTCCGGCCGAAGGTGGACGCCGCCGCGAACCTGCACGAGCTGACCGCCGGGCACGACCTGGCCGCGTTCGTGCTGTTCTCCTCGGTCGCTGCGCTGATCGGCAGCCCGGGGCAGGGCAACTACGCCGCGGCGAACGCGTTCCTGGACGCGCTCGCCGCCTGCCGCCGCGCCGCTGGGCTGCCTGCCACGTCGCTGGCCTGGGGCCTGTGGGCGGAGGCGGCCGGCATGGGCGGCACCCTGGACGACGCGGAACGGGCCCGGCTGGAACGGATGGGTACCGGCGCGCTGAGCACCGAGCTCGGCGTGCGGCTGTTCGACACCTCGCTACGGCTGGGCGAGGCCCTGCTGGTGCCGGCCCGCCTGCACCTGGGCAACCTGCGCGAGCAGGCCCGGTCCGGAATGCTGCCGGCGCTGCTGCGCGGGCTGGTCAAGGTGCCCGCGCAGCGCACCTCCTCGGACGGCTCGCTGGGGCAGCGCCTCGCGAGCGTCCCGGAGGCCGACCGGCCCGGGGTGGTCCTCGACCTGGTCCGGGCGCAGGTGGCCGCAGTCCTCGGGCACGCCACGCCGGATGCCGTCGAACCGGACCGGGCCTTCAAGGAGCTCGGCGTCGACTCGCTCGGCGCGGTCGAGCTGCGCAACCGGCTGACCCAGGCCAGCGGCGTACGGCTGCCGTCCACGCTCGTCTTCGACCACCCCAGCCCGGCGGCGATCGCCCAGCTCCTGCTCGCCGAGGCGGGCGCCGCCGAGCCGCCCGCCGCGCCAGCCCGGCCGCGCCGCCGGCCGGTGGCAGACGAGCCGCTCGCCATCGTCGGCATGAGCTGCCGCTACCCGGGTGCCAACACGCCAGACGAGCTGTGGCGGATGCTCGCCGACGGCCGGGACGCGATCACCGGTTTCCCCGCCGACCGCGGCTGGGACCTGGACCGGCTCTACGACCCGGACCCGGACAGCCTCGGCACCGTGTCGACCCGTGGCGGCGGTTTCGTCAGCGGCGTGGGGGACTTCGACGCCGGGTTCTTTGGGATCGGCCCGCGTGAGGCGGTGGCGATGGACCCGCAGCAGCGGCTGTTGTTGGAGGCGTCGTGGGAGGCGTTGGAGGACGCGGGTATCGATCCGACGTCGCTGCGTGGCTCGGATACCGGTGTGTTCTGTGGTGTGGTGACCTCCGACTATGGCCCGGCGCGTCCGCCGGAGCTCGAGGGTTTCCGGTTGACCGGCTCGACCAGCAGTGTGGTGTCCGGCCGGGTTGCCTATACGTTCGGTCTGGAGGGCCCGGCGGTCTCCGTCGACACGGCGTGTTCGTCGTCGTTGGTGGCGTTGCATTTGGCTGGGCAGGCGTTGCGGTCGGGGGAGTGTTCGCTGGCGTTGGTCGCCGGGGTGACGGTGTTGGCTGGGCCGCTGCTGTTGCAGGAGTTCAGTCGGCAGCGGGGGTTGGCGGCGGATGGGCGGTGTAAGCCGTATGCGGCGGCGGCTGATGGTACGGGTTTCTCTGATGGCTTGGGCGTGATTTTGCTGGAGCGGTTGTCTGACGCGCAGCGCAATGGTCATCGGGTTCTTGGTGTGGTGCGTGGTAGTGCGGTGAATCAGGATGGTGCGTCGAATGGGTTGACTGCGCCGAATGGTCCGGCGCAGGAGCGGGTGATTCGGCAGGCGCTTGCTGTTGCGGGGTTGTCGGCTGCTGAGGTG
>NZ_SMKJ01000044.1:0-31062 GCF_004348615.1 Micromonospora sp. KC207 | reverse complement strand
CGTCGCCGACGAACAGCACCACACCCATTCGCCCTACCCAGCCTGCCAGGCAAGAATGAACACGCCGGCTACCCGGTGCGGCTGACGTAGAGAATGGCGTTGAACAACTACCCGGACGCCGCTGCTTCAGCATTCCGGTTACGGCAGGTTCGCGCAGGTAGGGGCACTACGTCTCGCCTCGGGAGCTCCGGGCGCGGATATCGGTGAGGCTGACCGCCGCTTGTTCGGTAGCCTGCTATCCGTGGCCAGTTCCGATCTCCGCGTTCGTTTCGCACCCTCCCCGACGGGCATGTTCCACGTGGGCAACGCCCGGTCCGTCCTGTTCAACTGGGTGCTGGCCCGACAGTCGGGCGGGACGATGGTGCTGCGGATCGAGGACACGGACGCGGCGCGGAACCGCCCGGAGTGGGTCCAGGGCATCCTCGACGCAATGGAGTGGCTCGGCATCGGCCCGGGTGAGTACGAGGGGCCGCTGTTTCAGTCCGACTATGCCCCGCAGCACCGGGAGGTTATCGACCGGCTCCTCGCCGCGGGGCTTGCCTACTACTGCGACTGCGCCCGGGATCAGGTCATCGCGCGGACGGGCAGCGAGCACAAGGGCTACGACGGTTTCTGCCGGGACCGTGGCCTGACCGCCGGGGACGGTCGCGCTTTGCGCTTCCGTACGCCGGATGACGGCTCGACCGTGATCGTCGATCTGGTGCGCGGAAAGCCGACCTTCGACAACGCGTTGATCGAGGACTTCGTGATCGCCCGTGGCGACGGGTCGCCGGTGTTCCTGCTGGCGAACGTGGTCGACGACATGGTCATGGGCATCACCCACGTGATCCGGGCGGAGGAGCACCTCCCCAACGCACCGAAGCAGCAACTGCTGTGGGAGGCGCTGGGCGCTGAGCCCCCGGTGTGGGTGCACGCGCCGATCCTGGTCAACGAGAAGCGGCAGAAGCTGTCCAAGCGCCGGGACCGGGTGGCCCTGGAGGACTTCCGCGCCGAGGGGTACCTCGCCGCGGCGATGCGGAACTATCTGATGCTGCTCGGGTGGGCGCCGTCCGGTGACCGCGAGATCCTGCCCTGGGACGACATCGTGGCGGAGTTTCGCCTGGAGGATGTCAACCCTTCTCCGGCGTTCTTCGACGTGAAGAAGCTCCGGGCCTTCAATGGGGACTACATCCGCGCACTGTCGGTGGAGGCGTTCGTCGAGGCGTGTCAGCCCTGGTTGAGCGCCGAGGCCACGCCGTGGCGGCCGGAGGCGTACGACGCAAAGGCGTTCGCTGTGGTCGCCGAACTGGCGCAGACCCGGATCGCGGTGCTCTCCGAGATCGTGCCCATGGTCGACTTCCTGTTCCTCGACGAGCCGGTCACCGATGAGGCAGCGTGGGCGAAGGCCATGAAGGCCGAGGCCCCGGCGCTGCTGGCCGCTGTGGTCGAGGCGTACGAGACGTGCGAGTGGCAGACCGAGGTGCTCAAGTCGACGCTGGAGGCGATCGGCGCAGATCGGGGGCTCAAGCTCGGCAAGGCCCAGGCGCCGGTACGGGTCGCGGTGACCGGCCGCAGCGTCGGGCTGCCGCTGTTCGAGTCCATCGAGATCCTCGGACGTGAGCGAACCGTGGCTCGCCTGCGAGCCGCCCTCGACCGCCTGAGCTGACCTCTTCGCGACCGGCGGATCGATCCGCCGGTCAACCTGGTCGTCGATCGATCCGCTCCCGAGCATTTCCCCGGCAGATCCGCCTCCCGCGTGAGGCGGATCGGAGCGAGATTGGCGTACCTTCATGGATCTTGAAAAGTTGCTGGCCGACCGGCTGGCGCAGGCGTTCTCGGCCATGGCCGGCGGGCCGGTCGACCCGGTCGTGCGGCGGTCGCAGCACGCCGACTACCAGTCCGACGCCGCCCTGGCCCTGGCGCGTCGGCTCGGCCGCCCGCCCCGGGACATCGCCACCGAGGTCCTCGACCGGGTGGAGCTGACGGACCTCTGCGCGGCCGTGGAGGTGTCCGGCCCGGGGTTCATCAACCTGACGGTCGCCGAGCAGGCTCTCGGCACCCTGCTGGCGCGGATGGCCACGGACCCCCGGCTCGGCGTCGCGGTGAGCGCCGCACCCCAGACGGTGGTCGTCGACTACTCGGCACCGAACGTGGCCAAGGAGATGCACGTCGGGCACCTCCGGTCGACCGTCATCGGCGACGCCGCCGTGCGGCTGCTGGAGTGGCTCGGGCACCGGGTGATCAAGGCCAACCACCTGGGCGACTGGGGCACCCCCTTCGGGATGCTCATCGAGCACCTGCTCGACCTGGGCGAGTCGGAGGCCGCCCACGAGCTGTCCGTCGGTGACCTGGACTCGTTCTACAAGGCGGCCAGGGCGAAGTTCGACGCCGACGACGCGTTCAAGGAACGGGCCCGGCTACGGGTGGTCGCCCTGCAGGGCGGCGACGAGCTGACCCTGCGGTTGTGGCGGCTGCTGGTCGCCGAGTCGGAGAAGTACTTCCTGACCGTCTACGACCAGCTCGGCGTCCTGCTCACCGAGCAGGACTTCTACGGTGAGAGCTACTACAACGACATGCTCGGCCCGGTGACCGAGGAGCTGGACGGGCTCGGTTTGCTGCGGAACAGCGGTGATGCCGCCTGCGTCTTCCCGGAGGGCTTCACCGGCCGCGACGGGCAGCCGTTGCCGATCATCGTGCGCAAGCGCGACGGCGGATACGGCTACGGTGCCACCGACCTCGCGGCGATCCGGCACCGGACCCGGGACCTCGGCGCGACCCGGCTGCTCTACGTGGTGGGCCTGCCGCAACGTCAGCACTTCGAGATGGTGTACGCGGTGGCCCGGCACGCCGGCTGGCTGAGCCCGCCCGCGGTGGCCGAACACATCGGCTTCGGCTCGATCCTCGGCTCGGACGGCAAGATGCTGCGCAGCCGGGCCGGCGGGTCGATCAAGCTCGTCGGACTGCTCGACGAGGCCGTGACCAGAGCCGCCGAACTGGCCCGGCAGAAGAACCCCGACCTGCCCGAGGCGGCCATCGCCGACGTCGCCCGCGCGGTCGGCATCGGCGCCATCAAGTACGCCGACCTGTCCACCGACCGGATCAAGGACTACGTCTTCGACTGGCAGCGGATGCTCTCCCTCGACGGCAACACCGCCCCGTATTTGCAGTACGCCCACGCCCGGATCCGGTCCATCTTCCGCCGCGCTGGGATCGGGCAGATCACCGCGGCATCGATCTCGATCGCGCACCCGGCCGAGCACGCCCTCGCCCTCGAACTGGTCAACTTCGGCACCGTCGTCACCGGCGTCGAGCAGACCCTGGAATTCCACCGGCTCGCCGGATACCTGCACACCCTCGCCGCCACCTTCAGCGGGTTCTACGAGCACTGCCCGGTCCTGCGCGCCGCTGGCGAGGTGCGCGACAGCCGGCTGGCCCTGTGCGACCTCACCGCCCGGGTCCTGCACCAAGGCCTGTACCTGCTGGGCATCACCACCCCGGACCGCATGTAGCCGGTCCTCGGCCCAACCACGTGTGCTCGCCGGACGGCAGGTCTACTCCCGAGCTAACTCCGCACTGAATCGTGCTTCCGGCAGACAGGCGCGGGACCGGGTGCCGAATGGCGGTGCGAGGCGGCCGAAGTTGGTGCCGAGTATCTCGTCGCTGAGCCGGAAGACCTCAGGTGCCCATGGTCCGACCCGGCCAGCGCCTGGGAGCCGGGCGGTGGCAAGGGTCGTGGTCAGCAGCCAACCTCGTGAGGACGGGGTGATGACGAGGCTTCCGTCTGCGTCGTTGCTTGCGGCGGGGACCAGCCGGTCGCCATCCCAGCGACCCCACGCCTTTCGAGAGGCTCTCTCGTCTGCAGACGTGGCCGCACCGAAGATCGTGCAGGTGCTGCCGATGGGGAACACATCCTCCGCGAGTTGCGCGACCGCGCCGGTGTCGGGTTCGTTTCCTTCCCGCGCGAGCAGGTTGACCGCGTGCAGCAGGACTCGGCGGTCCGACGGTGTCGCTTCCATGGCGGAGGTGAGCCGAGCGTTCAAGTCGGTGGGCTGAAACCCGTGCGGGTGAGGATGCCGTCGACGGAGAAGCCGCCGCGGTAGCCGAGGCGGCGTAGACCAACCCCGATCCGCTCAGTCTCGGTGACAAGGTCGACCGTGTCGCCGAGCATCGGAACGGCGCCAGCGCACAGGAAGGTCCCCTGCTCGGGGCGGGGAAGCGTCACGAGTTCCATGGGCGGAAACGGGATGACCCTGGTGGCGAGGGTCAGCCCGTGCAGGCGTACCGGGATTCCTTCGAGAAGTGGCATCAGCCGGACGCGCCAGGTTCCGGGTTCGGCGGTGGGGATGGTCGTCGGTGGTGGGCCGTCGCGCCACCACCAGATGCCGTCGCCGCCAGCCGACGGTGCGGCACCCCTGGGCTGGCAGGCGCAGACGACTCCGGTGCCCTGGTCGACGCTCGCCCCGAGCATCGCGAGGTCAGCGGTACCGTCACCGACGATCGACGGTGCGCGGGGTACCCCGGCGGCGTCCCAGAGCGTGTCGACCACGGTCTTGTCCTCGAACAGCCGCCACGCGGGCTGTCTCACGCCGAACCGGCGCCGGGCCCCGGCTTCTGGTGGATCGAGCGGGTCGGGTAGAACGAGCGTCGCGGTGCGGTCGGGGTCGAAGGCGTCGGCCGGCCCGGCGAGCCAGCCGGAGCCGTCGAGTCCGCCGACCGTGCGATGTTGCCATGCGAGGTGGTCGGACGCGCCGCGCAGTGTCCGGGGTCGGACCTCGGATGGTGCGTCGTCCAGGGCGATGGCGAGGCACCGGGCCGGGCCGAGCAGGGCCTGCCAGGCTTCTGCGTCGTCGGCGCGTCCGCAGACGACGATCAGTTTGCCGTCGGGTAGTAGCTGGTTGATCGGTAGGCCGGGCCTGCTCATCGGCGTCGCCGCCAGGGCCGGTCTGTTCGGTGCAGGATCAGGTTCGCTGGTGTCTCGTGGACGAGTTCGTAGGTTTCCGGGCCGAGGTGGCGGTGGATCGTCTGCGGGTGTCGGTCGGGGTGGTCGGCGTCGAACTCGATGACGACGATGCTCGGTCGGTACCGGGTGTGGTCGAAGGAGTCCCAGACGCCGAGTTCGGTGCCTTCGACGTCGATGCCGAGCAGGTCGATCTGGTCGATGCACCACTGGCCGAGGAGGTCTTCCAGGGTCCGGCAGGCGACGAGGATCTCCTGGTAGTCGGTGCCGCGCCGTTGCAGGCCGGACCAGGAGGGCTTGTGGGCGTACATGCCGAATGGCCAGAGTCCGGGGGTGGCGGACACGGCGCAGGTGTCCACGGCGCAGCAGCGGCGCCGAAGGCGCTGGTGGTTGCGAGGGTCGGCGTCCAGGCAGAGTCCGCGCCAGCCGCGGTTCTCGAAGTAGAGGCTGTTGCTGCCGCGTATGCCGTCGCCAGCGCCGATGTCGACGAACACTCCGTGGGCCGGGAGGTGGTAGTTCTCGGCGAGCCAGCGGTCCTCGCCCCACTGCGAGTGGTACGGCGCGGGTTGGGTGTAGGGCAGCACCGCCGTCATCCCCTCCACCGTTCGATCATGTTCCGCTCGCGGGCCCTGGTGCCACCGCTACCGGTTCATCTTCGAACACCACACCGGGTACGGTGTCGCGCGGCTGTGCCGCGTCCTGGCGGTGAAGCGTCGGCAGGGCTACTACGAGTGGATGGCGGCCCAACCAGCCCGGCAACAGCGTGCCGGTGCCGACGACGAGTTGGCCGGCGTCATCCGCGCCATCCATGCCGAGCACCGCGGCTCGTACGGCTCACCCCGAGTGACCGACGAGCGACGGCCTGTTCGCCGTCCCGGTCGAAGGCCCGGAACGCGGTCACATCAAGCAGTTCCTCACCGTGCCGCCCGGTGCCGAGCAGGCGTCAGCGCACATCGCACCGGACAACCGCACCGCCTTCGTCTCGGTGCAGCACCCCGGTGGGCCAGCATCGACAACCCGGCCTCCACCTGGCCGCACGGGGACTTCGCCCGTCCGGCCGTGATCACCGTCTGGCGTCTTGACGGCCGTCAGATCGGCGCCTGACCTTCACCCACCGGCGAGGTGCCATCCCTGACAGGGAGGGTGCCCTCATCGCGTTGCGGGCCGCTGCACCGGCATCTCAACAGCAGGTCAGCAGGTACGACCGGAGATCGGTCAAGGCGGTCAACACGCCGTCGCGGTCCGCCCGGTAGTAGACCGTCTTGCCGTCCCGCCGCGAGGTGACCACCCGACCTCGTCGCAGCAACGTCAGCTGCTGCGAGGCCGTAGCCTGACTGATCCCCGCCCGCTCGGCGATCTCCCCGACCGACAACTCCGCGCCCTGGGCGAACAGCATCATGATCCGCTGCCGGGTCGGACTCCCCAGAGCCTTGAGGAACTCCCGTGTGTCTTCCGCCAACGCGGCGGGGGCACCGCTCTGTTCTCCGGCCGCGGGGGCCGACGATGCCTGCTCGGACCTCGGCTGCTCCATGCCTCACACCCTCCCGCACCATCGTCAATTTGTCATTCAACAAAATGACGATATGATTTCGAGGTGACGACTTCTACAGAGCCCGTGATCATCGTGGGCGGTGGCCAGTCCGGCCTCGCCGCCGCCCACGCCGCCCTGTCGGCGAACCTGCGCCCCGTCATCCTGGAGGCAGGTGCCGAGCCGGTCGGCTCGTGGCCGGGCTACTACGACAGCCTCACCCTGTTCTCCCCGGCCCGCTACAGCGCGCTGCCCGGCCTGGCCTTCGACGACGCGGATCCCGACCGCCACCCGACCCGCGACGAGGTCACCGGCTACCTACGCCGCTACGCCGGCAGCATCGACGCGGACATCCGCACCAACGTTCTGGTCACCGCCGTCCATCCCCGGCCGGGCGGCGGCCACCTCGTGCACACCAGCGCCGGTGAGGAGATCGCGGCGGCAGGCATCGTCGCCGCCAGCGGCACCTTCGGGAACCCGCACCTGCCGGCACTTCCCGGCCAGGACGGCTACGCCGGCGAGGTGCGGCACGTCGCGCACTACCGGCGGCCCGAGCCGTACGCGGGCAAGCGGGTCGTCGTGGTCGGCGCCGGCAACTCCGCTGTCCAGGTCGCACACGAACTCGCCTCGCGGGCGAGGGTCACCCTGGCCACCCGCTCGCCCATCAAGTTCGTGCCCCAGCGCATCGGTGGCCGGGACCTGCACCACTGGCTGCACGTCACCGGCGCGGACCGACTACCCCGCGCGGTCCTGCTGCGCGTGATCCGCCACGCCGCCGTACTCGACACCGGCGCCTACCGCGACGCCCTCACCTGCGGCCTGCTCACCCGTCGGGACATGTTCACCGCCTTCACTCAAGAGGGCATCGTCTGGCCCGATGGCACATCCGAGCGCGTCGACGCGGTCATCTTCGCCACCGGCTACCGCCCGAACCTGGACTACCTAGCCCCGCTCGGTGCCCTCGCGCCGGGCGGCATGCCCCACCATGCGCACGGGATCTCCACCATTCATCCCGCACTGGTCTACCTGGGGCTGGAGTTCCAGCGATCGTTCGCCTCGAACACCCTGCGCGGCGTCGGCCGCGACGCCGCGCACGTCATCACCGCGCTGGCCGCGACCGTGTCCCGGGGCCGACCCCGCTTCACGCGGCGAGCGTCGGCTGCACGGTGAGCAGCGCGGCGACGCGCCGCTGCGCCAGAGGCGCGTCGACGCACGTGACCCGCCGCCGGTGTCCGGTTCTGCGACCCCTGCGCGCAGGGCACCACCACCGACGGCGCACCCAGCGCATCTGCGACGCCGCGCTCAGCGCCACGTACGCGGCCTACGGCCGGTGGTAGCGGGCCCGCCTGCTAGGATTAATCGCTGATCGGCGATGGACGATAGAAGGAGTGGTGATGGGCGACGAACTACTCGATCGGGCGACCGCGGAAACCTACGCCTCGTGGTTCCGGGCTCTCGCGGACCCGACGCGGGTGCAGATCGTGGAGTACCTGGCCCGCCAGGGGCATCCGATGAGCGTGGGCGAGATCGTCGCGGCGATCGGTCTGGCGCAGTCCACGGTGTCTCAGCACCTGAAGATCCTCACCAAGGTGCGGTTCGTCCTCGTGGAGCCGGTCGGCACCACCCGCCGCTACCGGATCAACGACGCCTGCGTCGGCTGCTTCCCATCGGCCGCCGATGTGATCATGGGCCGCCCCGCCCCCGACCCGATCGGAGCCTGCTGATGGCCGACATCGTCGTCCGCCCGATGACGGTTGGCGACGCCGCCCGGGTCCTGGCCATCTACCAGGCCGGCCTCGATGGTGGTGACGCCAGCTTCGAGACCACCGCACCGACCTGGGACGCGTTCGACGCCGCCAGGCTGCCGGAGCACCGCTTCGTGGCCGTCGACGGCGCTGTGCTCGGGTGGGTGGCGGTCTCACCGACCTCGACCCGCGCGGTGTATGCCGGCGTGGTCGAGCACTCCGTCTACGTCGACCCAGCCGCACGCGGGCGGGGAATAGCCAGGCTGCTGCTGGACACGCTGATCGCCTCGAGCGAGGCAGCCGGCATCTGGACCATCCAGTCCGGCGTCTTTCCCGAGAACGTCGCCAGCCTCGCCCTGCATGAGCGCGCCGGGTTCCGCGTGATTGGCACCCGCGAGCGGGTGGGACGCCACCACGGTCGGTGGCGCGACGTGATCCTGCTCGAACGCCGCAGCCCCACCACATCCCTGAGCCTGCTCACTTCCGACGCCGCACCCGCCAGCGCTCAGGCCGGCGGCTGCTGCGGCAGCTGATGCCCACCACCACGACGGTGCCCGCCGACCACCGCACGGTCGGCGGGCAACACACCCACGGTTGGCGGATCGTCGCCACCCTCGCCGCCACCTCCACCATCGGCTACGGCACCCTCTACTACGCCTACGCGGTCCTGCTCAACCCGATGGCTCTCGACCTCGGCGCGTCCACCACCGCCGTCACCGGAGCACTCACCGCCTCCGTCCTCGCCGGCGCCCTCATGGCCATCCCGGTCGGCCGGTGGCTCGACCACCATGGCGGTCGCGCGCTGATGACCGCCGGCTCGATCACCGCCACCGCCCTGCTCGTAGCCTGGTCCCAGGTCCACACCATCGGCCAGCTCTACGCCGTCATGATCGGCATCGGGATCACCGGCGCGATGGTGCTCTACGAGCCCGCATTCGCCGTCATCGTCGCTTGGTTCACCCCGGACCGACGCGCCACGGCCCTGCTGGCGGTTACGGTCGCGGCCGGCTTCGCCAGCACCATCTTCATGCCCCTGACCGGCCTACTGGCCGAACATTGCGGCTGGCGCGACGCGTTGCTCGTCCTCGCCGCCATCCACGGTCTGGTCACCGTGCCCCTACACGCGCTCACCATCCGCCGACCCCCGTCGCCAGCGATGAGGGCGCCCGCCGGCACCACACGGCGCGACCACGCCCAGCGGCGCGCGGTCGCCGCGTCCGCGATGCGCGACGCCCGGTTCTGGATCCTCGCCGGCGCCCTCTTCGCCCACGGCGCGGCCACCAGCACCATGACCGTGCACCTGATCGGTTACCTGGTCAGCCGCGGGCACCCCGCCACCTTCGCCGCCACCGCCGCCGGCCTGCTCGGCATCCTGTCCGTCACCGGTCGTCTCGTCCTCACCACCGCACGCCGACGCCTACCGGTCACCGGCATCGTCGCCGCCGTCTTCGCCATCCAGGCCGCCGCCGTCCTCGCAATGCCCCTACTGGCCGGTGCCCGCACCGGCGCGATCGTCACCGTCGTCGGCTTCGGCCTCGGCTTCGGCATGACCAGCCTCGCCGCCCCTTCCCTGCTCGCCGACCGGTACGGCACCACCGCCTACGCCACCATCGCCGGCCGCCTCGCCGCCCCCGTCACCATCGCCAAAGCCGCCGCCCCACTCGCCGCCACCGCCCTGCACACCGCCGCGGGATACGTGCCGCTGCTCGTCGCGGTCGCCGGATGCTGCGCGCTCGCCGCCATCGGCATGCTCAGCCGCGCCAGCAACGCCGCCGCCATCCCCGCCGGCTCGGACGCACCCGCGTGACATCGACGTGGCCCGAGCTGGCCGCCTCGACCCTAAGACGCGACAGCCGCACAGCCACCTCGACAGCCACTCCACCTCTCCGACGAGGTGTTGCGACGACCGGTTCAATCCGCCCTGTACGCCTCGGCCCTTATGGACGTCGGCCTCGGTGGTGAGCGGATCGGCCGACGTGTCATGAGGCTGGGCGACGGTCCTGGTCTCTATGCGAGAGCAGAACGCCCGCGCCGTCGGTGCCGTCAAATTGCATAAAGGGACTATCGGACAAGATCGACGTCGGTCAACCGCTTGATCGGCGACGGCCTAGTGTCGCGTCATTGGCCTGACCTGCCCAAACTCGGCGGTAGTGGGTCACCGGCGATGGCGGCGATGTGGTTCGCATGGTGGTGCCTCCGGCCCACGCACAGCCTCTGGGCTTGTGAAAGCGGATATCGCGGTACGCGAACCGTCTTGGCGAATGCGTCGTGAATTGGTGAAACGTGAGCGTCTGGGTGCCGCTCCACCCCGCGAGCCGACCCCAGTGTCCCGGCAGCACAAACCGCGCCCGATTCTCGGGACTGCCATCGGTCCACGGTGTCGCGGGGCCTCTGTGGTGCTGGGTCCGTCGGTGCTGGGTCAGTCCGTCGCGCTTCGGGCGCGTTCCAGGGCGTCCAAGATCAGTTCCAGGCCGTAGGTGAATTGGGTGGAGTGGTCGTAGTCAGGCCGCATGATGAGGTCGCTGCCCATCTCGGCCAGATGCGGGTAGTCCTCGGGACGGAACTGTTCCATGATCGAGCCGGTCAGCTCAATCAGTTCGCCGGGAGTGTTGAACGGCAGGCTGACCTCCTGCGCTGCAAAGCCGTAGATGTAGCTATCCAGCAGCGAGAAAGCACGGGCGGCCATGTCCAGCGAGAAGCCCCCTCGGCGCAGGCTGCCGATGACCGAGTCCAGGTTCCGCAGCATCGCCGGCCCGGGGCGGCTGCGGCTGAGCAGGACGGTCCAGCACGGGTGGCGGGCCAGCGCGGCGCGGGCTGAGACCGCGCGTCTGCGCATGCCCTCCCGCCAATCCACGTCCTCGGTCGGCAGTTCGAACTCACTCAGCACGAGCTCGGCTATGCCATCGAGCACCTCGTTCTTGTGGGCCACGTGCTTGTACAGCGACATCGCCTCGACGCCCAACTCCTGCCCCAGCCGGCGCATCGTCAGCGCGCCAAGGCCGTCCCGGTCGGCGAGATTGAGAGCGGCCATCAGGACACGCTCCCGGCTCAACGGCCGGCGCTGTCCGGTGTCGGTTCGGATCGGCATACCCACCTCCGTTGACAGCTTACTTAGTAGGCTGTAGCTTACAAAGTAAGCTCGATCTGGGGAGAAGTCACCATGGAAACCGCACAGAAGCCCACCATGAAAGCCGTCATCCAGCGCGAGTACGGCCCGCCCGACGTGCTCCGCCGCGCCGACCTCGGCTTCCCCGCCGTCGGTCCAGACGAGGTCCGCATCCGGGTGCACGGGGCCGGCATCGACCCCGGCGTCTGGTTCTTCCTGACCGGCCGACCATGGTTGGTCCGTGCTGCGGCGGGCATCCGCGCGCCGCGGCACACGGTGCCTGGACGGGCACTGGCCGGCCGGGTCGAGGTAGTCGGTGCGCAGGTCACCCGCTTTCGCCCGGGTGAGGATGTCTACGCCGAAGGGCTCGGCGCGTTTGCGGAGTATGCGGTCGTCCCCGAGCGGATGCTGGCCAGAAAGCCAGCGAACCTGACCTTCGAGCAAGCCGCCGCCATCCCGATATCGGCGACGACCGCACTGCAGGGCCTGCGCGACACCGGTCGCCTGCGGGCCGGCCAACACGTGCTGGTCAACGGCGCGACGGGTGGGGTCGGCACGTTCGCGGTGCAGATCGCCAAGGCGCTGGGCGCCGAGGTCACCGCGGTCTGCGCGCCGAACGCGGCCGAGCTGGTTCGCTCCCTCGGTGCCGACCACGTCGTCGACTACACCCGAGAGGACTTCACCGCCAGCACCCGGCGATACGACGTGATGTTCGACCTGGTCGGCAGCCACTCGCTGGCGCAATGCCGCCGGGTTCTCACCCCGAACGGCCGACTGGTGCTCTCCGCTGGCCCGCCAGCGCCGTGGCTGCGCCGCCGACTCGCCGCACTCGTCCTGTCACCACTCGTGAGCCGCACGATGGCGGCTCTCGACGCGCGACCGAACGCCGCCGACCTCGACGCGCTCCGCGAACTGGTAGAGGCCGGGCAGGTCACCCCCGTGATCGACCGCATATTCCCGCTGGAAGCCGCCGTCGACGCACTGCGCCACTACGGCTCGGGCCACGCCCGCGGCAAGACGGTGTTGTCGATCCAGTAGTTCGTTGTACGGGGATCCTGCCGACCGCTGGCCAGACGACTCCGTGTAGCTGGTCGCCAGAAATCGACCTCGACGACGACAAGATGAGGGATTGGCCACCGCGCCGATACCGCCCGCTGACCTCGCAGCAGGTACCGGATCGTCGACCGGATCAACGAGGCGAAACGGGGCGTGGAGAGCCACTCGATCCGCCACCGGCGTGACGCCTACCGTTGGGAAGATACCTTTTAGGGCGGGTCTGGCCGAGGCCGCCGTTGTGCCCCCGATAGCAGGGCACTCCTTCGCTGGGCTAGCGGCGCTGCGAGCTGACGGAATTCAGTGGCAACGGGTCACCGGCGATCGTGGCGGTGTGGTTCGCATGGTGGCACCTCCGGCCCACATCTGAACTGCAAAAATAGCTCGGCGTCACTACCTTGCCCTGCTCCTGGCGCGAGCATTTGTCGGATTTTGGGCTTTCGTGTGCGAGCACCCACCGAGCACCCAGCTCGCCGGGATGACGCCAGGCCCTCTCGCGTGCCGCCGCTGGCTGGGGCGCGTCCGGTGCCGCACGCTGACGCATGCCGACGAACTCGGCAGCGACGGGCGTGGGGGCGGCCTACCTCTGGCCAAGCCAACTGTGGCGTCGGTGTTGGGTGCGCAGGGCGAGCGACGAGGAGTGGCTCCGGCGATAACGGGCCGGTGCGGGTGTCTGGGGGTTGCGCGTGCCTGGCTATGGCGGACGAGATGGGCTCCGCCGAGATAGCCCCACCACTGGCTCACTGCCACTGTTCCTGGTTACCGAAAGTAGTCAGCGCTGTAGTGCCTACCGAGTGCCGAAAGGCGCCGAACCGCGCATTGTCTGCGGCTACTTGTTGCATTGATCTACGACCGCAGCCCGGCCAGGCTTGGTCGAGGTGACCGGCGGAGTGACATCTACTCCCGGTACGTCGTCGGCGCACGGGTGCACGCCCGCGAGTCCGGTCCGCTCGCCGAGTCGATGATGCGCGAGGTGTTCGGCGCCCACGGCGTCCCGCACGTCGTGCACGCCGACCGGGGCACCTCGATGACCTCGAAATCGGTGGCTGACCTGCTCGAAGACCTTCAGGTGACCCGCTCGCACTCCCGGCCGAAGACCTCCAACGACAACCCGTACAGCGAGGCCTGGCTCAAGACGTTGAAGTACGCGCCGGTCTTCCCGCACCGGTCCGCGTCCCTTGCCCAGGCGCGGGCGTTCATGACCGACTTCGTGACCTGGTACAACCACGCTCACCGGCACTCCGGGATCGGCCTGCACACCCCGCCGACGTCCACCACGGCCGCCACCACGCCGTCCGCGCCAACCGCGAAGACACCCTCGCCGCAGCCCGGACGGCGTACCCGCAACGGTTCGGCACCACCCGGCCACCACCCAAGATCCTCGACCTGCCCAACCAGGTCTGGACCAACAAACCCGAGCCGCAACGACAATCCGCTTAACGCCCGTTGGCCTCAATCCCTTGACACGTTCCGGTCTTGGCTGTCAGGCGGGGTTGGTGCCAGCTGGCTTGTTCGCGGATGCGCCGGTAGGTGGTGCGGAGGCGAACCGCGGGGCGTCCGAGCCCGCCAGATCCGGATGGTGGTCCAGGCTTTCGGGGTGGCGAGGAGGGCACGGATGCGCGTGCCGAGGCGGGTTCTGCCGTGGCGGGGGTAGCCGGATCGGGGTCGGTCGGGTAGGCCGGGCAGGCCTTCGGCGTCGTGTCGTCGGATCCAGCGGCGCACGGTGACGGGGTCGTCGTAGTGCAGGAGTTCGGCGATCTCGGCTGGGGGCATGCCGTCGGCGGAGAGCAGGATCATCACCGCCCGCACGGCGACGCGCCACTGTTGGTGCAGTGCGGTGAGTAGTTGCTGGTACTGGGCGTCGGTCAGGTTGGCGTAGGTCTGTGCCGGTCGCATACTGATCGTGGCCTCGCTGGTGTTTGCACGTTGTCGGAAACTTTATGCAAACCCAGCGAGGTCCACACCGCACGACGAGCCTCAACCCAGACGGTTACCGACAGGACTTACGGCAACCTGCTTATAACTCGATGGCATCGGGTCAAGGAGAGGGACCTCTGCCGCGGAAGCCGGAGTGCCCGGCCGCCCCGATCATGGTCAGCGGGTGTAGCGACTGAAGCAGCGGGCACAGCCCGCCGACGGCCATCGACGCGTCGCCGTGCACCCGGTGGATCGGGCGGTCCTCGACGAAACAGCAGCGGAAGCCGGGCGTGCCGTGGATCCGCTCGCGCCGGTGGCCCGAACGCTCGGCGGACCGTCGGCCTCGTTGAGGTAAGCGCTCACACAGGCGGACGCGGTGCGACTGGGGCGTCACATCAGAGACGGTTCGATCAGCCCCGATTTGATCGCGGTGACCACGGCCATCGTCCGGTTCGGCGAGCCGAGCTTGAGCAGCAGGCTCGCGACCAGGCGTTTCGCTCCGTGGTCGGAGATGCTCAGCCGACGGGCGATCTGCTTGTTGCTGAGCCCGTCGGCGAGCAGCGCCAGGGCCTCGCTCTCCCGGCTGGTCAGCTTGGCCGGTCGGGCTGCGCGCGAGGGCAGCGGGGCCGCCGCGCGCCGGATCAGTTCGCTTGCGAGTCGGGCCGGGATCTGGCTCTTGCCGACGGCCACCCGGCGGACCGCCTCGTCGAGGCCGGTTGGAGTCAGGTCCTGGCGGGCCAGGAAACCGTGGGCCCACGGGGGCGCGTCCTTGAGCGCGGTGCGCAGGTCGGTCGCGTCGACCAGGACGAGAACTTTGGTCTGGACGCCGTCCGGGAGCTGGCAGCTGCCGTAGCCGGCCTCCGCGATGATCAAAATGTCGACCGGAGTGGCCGACATGAGCTGGCAGGCCTGTTCCCAGCTCTCGCAGTGGATATCGTTTTCGACGATGGCGAGGTCGTCCAGTATGGAGCCCAGGCCGCGGCGCACGAGCTCACTGCTGGCGCAGACGGCGACGGTGAGGCGGAGGTCGACCGGCACTTCCCGCGATCCGATCTGGGTCATCGCTTGCGAATTCCCTTCAGGCCGCGGTTCGGCCGGGCTTGGTCGCCAACTAAGTGCGTAGAGAACGGCGGGAGCGGCAGCGCGGTTACGAGACTGCATTCGGCGTTGCCGAACCGTGATCGGTATCCCGAGTCTTCGCTGCCAAGCCTTCCAAAGGAAGGAACACTTCCGAAATCCACCGCAGATCCCCTTTCGTCACCAGCCGACCACCGTTTCCCCCGCTGTGGCGTGCGGTGGTCGGCGAGCTTCTGTCCTATACAGACAACCTTGCATGAGGCCGTTGGTCAACAGCTGGCGCATGTGAAACGACCAAGCCGGCGGATCGATCTTGAAAGCTCGGGATATCGATTGACTGTTGTCACTGTTTCGGGTTACGTTTCGGGTTTCGGGCATGATGAGGGCCCGGGCGGGGTGACCGGGTGTGCCCGTGGTGTTCCCTGTGGGCCGGGATCGGGGCCTTTCGTCTGGTCGGGGTGGTGGGTGCGGGGTTTATCCGGGTCTACTGACGTTCCTGTGGGTCAGGTTCCATGATCGTCCGGGCAGTGGTGGGTAGAGGCCGCCGCGGCGGAGGTTGGCCATGGTGATCAGCGCTTGCGCGCTGCGGTAGCCGTAGGCCTGGCGGGTCACACCCGTAGGTGGACGTTGCTGGCCTCGATGCGGGCGTTGGACAGTCCACTGTCGAGCATGTTTTGGATCGCGGGCAGTGGCGGCGGATCGTCTCGTGACGTTCTCGTGGGTGGGTTGAGGCCCTGATCAACAGCGCACGCCGTGTCCCGTCTAGGTTTCTGAGCTGCGAAGACACGGAAACCGAAGGTCGGGAAACGGCGTGCGGTTGACCAGGATATTGCATCGACAGGTAGGGCTGGAGCGGGCGGTCGTGGAGGACGTGCGCCTCGATTCGGACGCCGACGGTGAGGTGTTGGTGATCTCTGCGCGCCCGCGTGAGGGCGCCGCGTCGGTGCGGCCGGTGTCAGGTCCGTGCCCGGTGGTATGACCGCGGGTGGGGGCGGCGGTGGCGGCATCTGGACTTCGGGACCCTGCGGGTGCAGGATGAGGCTGCTGTGCCCCGCGTGGACTGCCCGGTGCATGGTCCGACGGTGATCGCGGTGCCGTGGGCGCGGCACGGGGCTCGGTTCACGACCGCGCTCGAGGACACTGCGGCACGGCTGGCCGCACGCACATCCGCGTCGGCGGTGACCGGGCTGCTGCGCGTCGCCTGGCGCAGCCTGGTCGCCACCGTCGGCCGGGTCGTCGATGCGGCCGCGGCCGGCACCGATCGCTTGGCCGGGCTGCGCCGGATCGGTGTCGACGAGGTCGCCTCGCCGCTGGGCGGCCCGCGCGGTAGCGATGGAATCCAGCATGGCCCGATCCAGTTCCTCGACCACTCGCCACGCGGTCACCGCAACCTGGCCGATGCTCTTCGCTTCACTGCGAAGGTGCCGTTCCCCTAAACGATTGATGGTCTTCTCAATCGACATCGTCCCAGGTCAGGAGGGCGCTTTCCTCATCCCGGGGCCGGCCTTGACACACTCATCACAAACCCGTGAATGCACGAGGCTGTCGAGGCGCCGTTCGGTTGCGGCCCCGGGTGCAGCCCGCCGCGCTGTCCGGCGGTGCCACACGGGCTCCCGCTCGGTCAGCCGACGCCGAGCCCGTGACGGTCCGACACGTCGCCCTGTCCGGCCCACCTGTCGGCGACCGCGACCAGCCGATCGAGGTAGTCCAGTGGGTCGGAGTCGGTCAGCAGTCGGTCGGTCCGGTCCGGGCACGGGCAGCTGTCCCACGCCGTGGCCGGGGCCAGTGCATCGGCCCGGGGGCGCAACCGGAACGCCGACAGCGACTCGACCAGCACCGGACGGCATCGTTCGCAGCTGTCCGGCCGGGACTGCACGACGTCGTCCAGCTCCGGGTTGTACCAGGAGATGTCGAGGTCGCCGTAGCCGTCCGGATCGGTGGCGTCGTCGGCGCACTCGGCGAGCAGTCGGACCAGCATCCACAGCGTCGGCGGGTCCCACAGCCCCTGGTCGTGGGCCCAACCGAGCAGGGTGCCGGCCTTCGCGCTCAGCGGAAAGACCATCTGGGTGCGGTACCCGGCCGCCCGCGCACCGCGCACCCCGGCCAGCGTGTCCAGGTAGGCTTCCCTGGGGGACAGGCCCAGGCCGCCGAGGGTGATGTTGGCGATCGGGTCGAAGCCCAGGTCGAGCAGCGTGCCCGCGGTGTCCAGGTATGCCTGCTGGCGGGTCGGCTTGAGGTGGCACATGGAGCGCACCTGCGGGTCCCACGACTCGACGCCGATCTGGCACACCAGCCGCGTGCCGGCGGCGAAGTGCCGCCGCAGCCGGTCGAGCTTGTCGCGGTCGCAGACCTCGGGGCGGCTCTCGAACGCGAACGTGGACGGGTGTCGCGCGGCCGCTGCGCGCAGCAGTCGGTCGCGCATCTCCACGGGCACCTCCCGGTCGTCGAGCAGGCTCCCGGACGGCGACAGATACAGGCAGGCGGCCTCGGGAACAGTGGCCAGTTTGCGCTCGACCGAATGTGCGACGACCTCCGGGCGGATTTCCGGGCCGATGCCGTAGTTGCACATGCTGCATTGGCCGGCCCGGTCGTACGTGCAGCCTCGGGTCCGGAACCAGAACTGATACATCTGGTACTCGCTCCGGGGAGCGCCGAAGGTCACCGGATAGGTGCGCAGGAATACATTGTTGTACTCGGGGTAGAGCGGGCGTCCAGCGCGAATGGCAATATTCGCGCGAACCAGCGCGTGCCGGAGGTGACGTTTTTCCGAATCATTCATAGAAATTGCTCCCGCGTCCGGTTGGTGGTTGTGCGCCGACCGCCCGGATACGAGGAATCGGTATCGCCTTTAGGCACCCGCGGCCAGTGAGATACCGCTTCGGGCTTCCCGGGCAAGCCTCGAACCAATTGACTCGATTCTTTCCTGGCCATGCTACGCAGCGCTGGTGAGATCACCCCCGGTCGTGCGGGGCACACATTCGGGCGATGGTCCGGCGCGACCGGCGGCCATACCCGATCAGCCGGGTTCGGAAGTGCGCGCTTCCCGTCCTTACCCCGGATCACACCGGGTGCCTACGTTGATCGGTGTCATCCGGCAGCTTGAGCGCAGACGGGACGTGACACGTGGCGGAGACTCCACCAGATTTCCTCGGACGGATTCGGTCCGCGCTCGGTGCGCCGGGGCCACTGGTGCTGCTCGGCAACTTCGAGGTCGAGGACCAGTGGGCCCGGGAACAGCCGGGCCTGCCGCGGCTGTCCTCGGCCGGCAGCCGAGCCGTGGTGAACCGGATGGACGAGTTCGCGCTGCTGCTCGGCGACGCGGGCGACACCGTGGTCCTCAAGGCGGCTCCGGATCCGGACTACCTGGCCTACCTGCACGAGCTCGAGCTCCCGGTGCCGCGGGTGCTGGCCTGCGGCACCCATGATGCCCAGCAGACCGTCACCGAGGACGTGCTGGCCGACCCCCGGCTGGTCGACGAGCTGCGCCTGCTCGCCGCCGGTGGCGCCCGGCTGTGGCCGCACGGCGTCTCCGCGGTGGAGGAGAAGTTGGCCGAGGCCACCGGCCTGCCCCTGTGTGCACCGGACTCCCGGCTGTGCATCCGGGTGAACAGCAAGATCTACAGCCGGCGCATCGGCGACGAGCTGGGCCTGCGCCAGCCGATGGGCTGGGCGTGTGACACCCTCGATGAGCTGGAGGAGGTCGCCGGCCCGGTCGCCGACCTGCTCGCCACCGGCCGCCGGGTCGCGGTGAAGGACGCTCTCGGGGTGTCCGGGCGGGGCATCACCCTGGTGGAGAACGTCCGTCGGTTCGAGCGGCTGTGCCGGATGATCCTGGCCCGGGAACGACGGGCCGGTTCCAGCCGGGCCGACGTCGTCGTCGAGGAGTGGGTGGCCAAGGAGACCGACCTCAACTACCAGGTGACGGTCGGCCGCGACGGCACCGTCCACCTCGACTTCGTCAAGGAGGCGATCACCGAGGGCGGGGTCCACAAGGGCCACCGCATCCCGGCCCGGTTGTCCCGCGCACAGGCCGCCGAGCTGGCCGAGGTCGCCGCTGCGGTCGGCGCGCGGCTGCACCGCGACGGGTACTTCGGCGTGGCCGGGATCGACGCCATGATCGATCCCGACGGCCTGCTCTACCCGTTGGTGGAAATCAACGCCCGGAACAACATGTCCACCTACCAGGTAGGCATTCAGGAACGGCTGATCGAGCCGGACGCGGTCGCGCTAGCCCGGCACTACCCGCTGCGGCTGCACCAGCCGGTGGCCTTCCACCGGCTGTGGTCGGTGCTGGGCGAATTGCGGTTCGAGCGCCGGACCGGCACCGGCTTCCTGGTGAACAACTTCGCCACCATGAACGCAGCCGGCCCGTTGCCCGGCGACGACCGCGACGAGGCGGCTCACCCGACGTTCGACGGTCGGCTCTACGGCCTGGTCATCGGCCGTTCGGCCGACGAGGTCGCCGAACTGGACCGGCGGGTGGGCGAGCGCGTCGCCGAGTTGGTCGGCGGTGCGGCATGATCGACACCATCGGTGGTCTTGCCGTCACCGACCTGGCCCGCGAGTTCGGCACGCCGCTGTTCGTCTACGACGCCGACGTGCTGCGCGAGCGCTATCGGCAACTGCGCGAGGTACTGCACCCCGAGGTGGGGATCCTGTTCTCCCTGAAGGCGAACCCGAACGTGTCGATCTGCGCGGTCCTGCGGTCGCTCGGGGCCGGAGCCGAGGTGTCGTCACTGGCCGAGCTGCTGATCGCCGGCCGGGCCGGGGTCGCCCCGGAGGACACCATCTTCCTGGGACCGGGCAAGTCCCTCGAGGAGATCGACGCCTGCCTGGCCACCGGGGTGCACGCAATCGTCTGCGAGTCGTGGAGCGAGCTGACCGAGATCGACGCGCTCGCGGCGCGGCGCAACACCGTCGCCCGGGTCGTACTGCGGATCAACCCGTCCTTCACCGTCAAGGGTTCGCGGCTCACGATGAGCGGCAAGCCACGCCAGTTCGGCATCGACGAGGAACAGGTGCTCAAAGCTGCGGCGCGGGTGGCCGGGTTGCGTAACGTCCGGCTGACCGGCGTGCACGTCTACATGGGAACCCGCATCCTGGCCGAGGAGGTGGTCGCCGAGAACACCACCCGCATCCTCGACCTGGCCGAACGGGTCGCCGAGCGGCTGGACTTCGAGCTGGAGACGGTGGACGTGGGCGGTGGCCTCGGGGTCGCCTACTTCGACGGCGAACGCGACCTGGACCTGCGCCGGCTCGCCGACCTGGTCAACCCGGCGTTCGCGGCCTTCCGAGCCCGGCACCCGCGGACCCGACTGTTCACCGAGCTCGGCCGCTTCCTCACCGCCGAGTCGGGCACCTATCTGGTGCGGGTCCGCCAGGTCAAGGAGTCCATGGGCGAGCGGTTCGCGGTGACCGACGGCGGGACCCACCACCACATGGCGGCGGTCGGCATCGGTTCGTTCGTCAAGCGGGACTTCCCGATCCGGCTGCTCGGCCGGGAGGCGACCGAACCGGCCCAGAACTGGCGGGTCACCGGGTTGTTGTGCACCCCGAACGACACCCTGTCCACGCACACCCCGCTGCCGTCGCTGCGGCCCGGCGACCTGCTCGGGGTGCTGCGCTCGGGCGCCTATGGGCCCACTGCCTCACCAGTGCTGTTCCTCAGCCACGGCCATCCGGCCGAGGTGCTGGTCGATGCCGGCCGGCCGTACCTGATCAGGGATCGGGACCGGCCCGCCGACATCGTCGACCGCCAGCGCCTGTACGAGCGGGCGCCCGTGGTGCCCTCCGCCTCCACCCCCTGAACCCTCATCCGGAAAGGCACAGGCATGACGAATACCGAAGCCGCCCTGACGCAAGCGCACACCCGTGTGGTCGGCACACTCTCGGAGATGACTCGACGCGATGTCGACGCGCTGAGCGCGGACAAGCGCATCGTCGACGACCTCGGTCTGGACTCGACGAGCATCCTTGAGCTGCTGATGAAGCTGGAGGACGAGTTCGGGGTCGAGTTCGACCCGGACACCTTCGAGCCGCGTCACTTCGAGACGATCGGGACGCTCACCGAGTACGTGGCCGGTCAGGCCGAGGAGCAGGACTAGAATGGCCGACCGCAGCGGCTCGGTTGTGGCCGACCGGTCCGAGACCCGACGCGCCATCGCCGGGCTGGCGCTGCCGATGACGATCGCCGATGTCGTGCTGTTCGTCGAGATCATCGGTGTGGTGGCGCTGCTCGGCCGGGTCAGCAACGAGGCGCTCTACATCCGGTCGTTGACCATGCCCATCCTGCTGCTGTTCGTCGCCATGAGCACGGCGTTCGCCATCACCTACCAGGTCATGGCGTCGATCAGCAGGGGACGCGAACGACCGGAGGACCTGGTTCCGACCGCGGTGGCGCTGTTGCGGGTGTTCGTAGTCACCGGGGTCGTGCTGTGCCTGTTGCTCTACCTCGGTTCCCCCGCGCTGGGCGCTCTGCTGGATGTGCCGGCGGCCGAGCGGGCCGAGTTCGTCTCGTTCCTGCGCTGGACGTCGCTGGCCAGCCTGACCGTGGTGCTGCCGGCGCTGTGCTCGGCGGCGCTGCGCGGGTTCGGGCACGCCCGGGCGGCCGCGGTGGTCACCCTCACCAGCGCGGCGGTCGAGTTCGCGCTCGTCGGCCTGCTCGGCTTCGGCGCCGGGCTGGGGCTGTTCAGCGTGCCGATCGCGACCGCGGTAGCGAGCGCGGCCGCGGCGGTCCCCGGTTTGTGGTTCATGCGTCGCCACCGGCTGTGGGGTCGTCTCACCGGAGTGCCGGTGCGCGGCGAGGTTACCGGCTTCCTGCGGGGCGTCGGGTTGCCGGTCGCCCTGTCCTACGTGCTGATCTCGCTGTTCAACGTGGGTATGCTGTGGGTGCTGACGCCCTTCGGTCCGGACACGATCTCGGGCTACGCCGCGGCGTCCACGCTCCAAGCGTTGATCATCATCCCGGGCATCCAGCTCGGCGGGGCGACGGCGATCGTGATCAACCAACAGCGCGGCGCGGGCTCGGTGGACCGGGCGGCGGAGATCCTGCGCGCCGGGCTGGAGCTGGTCTTCGCCTTCTACGCGGTGGCGGCGGTGGTCATCTGGCTGCTGCGCGACATGGTCGGGCGGATCGTCTCCGACGACCCGCGAGTGGTCGCCGCGGTCGGGCTTTACATCGGCGTGGTCGCCCTGACCTACCTGGCGCAGGGACCGGTGCTGGCCTCACTGACATTTCTGGAGCACATCGGCAGCGGCACGCTCGCCGTGCTGCTCAACGTCATCTACTTCGCCGAGATCGTCGTCATCGGCGGGGTGCTGGCGCGGACCTTCGACGACCCGATGGCGCTCTACGCGACCGCCGCCGTGGGTAACGTCGTCGGCCTGGTCGTGGTGGTGATCGCCGTTCGCCGGGTGCGCCGGATGCGCCCGGTGGCCACGGTCGAAGGCCCGCTCCCCGGCGGTCCGCGATGACTTCGCTGGTCGCGGTGGCGAGCCACATCCCGGAGGCGACGGTGCCGGTGGCCGAGTTCCTGCGCGAGCACGGCATCCCCGAGCCGCGGGTGCGAATGTACGAGCGGTTCTTCGGGTTCGACCGGATCCCGCTCGACCCGGCGGCCGGTCCGGCCGACCTGCTGGTCGCGGCGGTGAACGGGCTGCCCGACTTCGCGGCGTACCGGCCGCGGATCCGCTACGTGATCCAGGCGCGAACCATGCCGGTGGTCGCGCCGCATCCGGTCAACCCCCTCGCCGAGGCGTGCCGGCGGCTGGGGCTGGAGGCAGCCACCGCGATCTGTCTCACCCAGCACGCGTGCGCCTCTGGGCTGCTGGCCGTCGAGGTGGCCGGCGAGCTGCTGGCCGCGGACCCCGATCCGCAGGCGTTGGCCCTGCTGGTGGCCGGGGAGAAGGCGTTCACCACGGCGGGCAAGGTGTTGGCCGACACCGGCGTCATGGGCGAGGGCGCGGCCGCAGTCCTGGTCGCGGCCGGCGGCGATCGGGACCGGATGCTGTCCTACGCGACCCGCACCTGCGGGAAGTTCCACCGCGGCGCCTGGCTCGACGACGAGCTGACCGCGGCGTTCCACGACGAGTACCCGGCACTGCTGGCCGAGGTGATCGACGCCGCGGTGCGCAGCGCCGGGCTCGACCTCGACGACATCGCGTTGATCCTGCCGCACAACGTCAACCGGATGTCGTGGCTGCGGGTGCTGCGGCTGCTCGGCGTGCGCGGTGCCGATCGGCTTTTCATTGACAACCTGGCCGGCTGCGGGCACTGCTTCGGGGCCGACAGCTTCATCAACTACCGGACCGCGGTCGACGCCGGACGGCTGCGGCCTGGCGACCGCTACCTGATGACCTCGGTGGGGCTGGGAGCGACCTTCTCGGCCATGGTCCTCAAGCACTGAGTCCGGTTGCCGCCGCACCGACCCGATCGAGCCCGCAGGAGGAGCCACCGGCATGTACATCACGGTTTCCCGACCGGCCGACGACGGCCGGGCCGGGCCGCAGGAACTGCGCCTGGCCGCGGTCGCCCAGCGCACCGGGATCGACCGGCGCGAATTCCGCCCGCAGGACCACGACTACTTCCGCGACCTGTTCGGCACCTTCGGGCTGATGGCCGACCAGGAAGGGCTGGCGGCCGGGCGGGCGTCGTTCACCGACTTGGTCGCGGCCGTGCTGCCCGATCTGAACGGCTATGGCAACCGGTTCGACCTCGCCGTCATGGCCAGCGCGGCGCCGGACGCCGAGCCTGGCTTCCCGATGTGCTTCCTCGACTCGGCCGTCCCGGATGCCGGGCTGGTCTTCGGCGTCGCCGACCTGGGCCTGATCGGGGTGTTCACCGCGCTGTGGCTGGCCGAGAACCGCAGCCGGCTGGACGCCCGCCGGATCCTGGTGTTCGCTCTGGACCAGGCCAGCGTGCTGCACTCCGAACCGGTGCCGGCGCATCTGCGGGTCACCGAGGACGCGGTGACCGTGCTGGTCCTGGACGCCGACGCAGCGCACCGGGTCGAGACGGCGCAACCGCAGCCCGTGCCGCCCGACCAGGTACCGGCCTGCTGGTCGGCGTTACTAGCCGGGGAGCAACCCGGAGCGGTCACCGCGCTGGCCGGGCCCGGCTTGGTGGCCGCCTGCGGCGACCGGCTCCCGGCGGGCACCGTCGCGGTGCCCGCCGGACGCCCGGCCAGCGGCATCTGGTCCGTGCTCGCCGCCGAGTGGGATGGCTGGCGCCGCACGGGCCGACGGGTGCTGCTCGCCGACTATGACCCTGAGCTGGGCCGGTTCGCGCACTGTGCGATCACCGTTGAGCCCGATCCCGCCGAGCCCGGTGCAGACGGTGCGCACGTCGCCGACTCCGAGGAGCAGGAGAAGCTGCCATGACCAGGACAGGTACGGCCCTTGGCACAGCGTGGCCGTCGATGCTTGCCGTCGCGCACGCGAGCGGCTGGTCCGCAGCACTGACCGCGCTGCACGCCGCCGTCGGTCCGGGGGTCGTGGTCCTCGGTCCGGCTGGTCACGCGCTGGTGCCGGACGAGGTGGCCGCGACCGCGGACCGGCTGCGCCAGGGCGAATGGGAATGGCCCCCGGCCGACACCGTCGAGCACCTGAACACCGGCGTGCCCGGTCTGACCGGGTTGCGGGCCCGCCGGCCGGTGGACGCCGTCCGGGTGCCGGAAGCGCGGTCGTGGACCACCGCGCTGGCCGGGCTGCGCCTCGGCCTGTCCTACCGGCTGCTCGAGGACGCGTTGCGCTACCTCGACCAGCGGCACACCGGCGACGTGGTGCTGCTGCAGCACAGCGTGGTGAAGAGCGCGGTCGCCGACGTCGTCATGGAGCAGTTGCAGGTGCGCTGCGCGCTCGAAGGCGCCGGGCCTGACGGCCTCGACGCCCCGGCCGTCGCCGACCTGCACGCGCAGATCACCACCGTGGACCGGGCCGGGGTCCGGCTGCTCGGCGCACACGGCTACGTCGAGGGGGGTCCGGGCAGCGCGGTGCACGTGTCCGAGCTGCTCGCCGACGCCTACCGCGCCGGGACCGGGTCGACAGCAGGGGGGTTCGGCGAATGACGGAGCTCGATCCGCGGCTTCGCCGGTTGCAGGCCCAGGCCCGGGAATGGGCCGCGGAGATGCGTCCGTACGCCCTCGAGGTGGACCGGGACCCGGACGCGGTCACCCGGGTGGCGCATCTGCCGGCGCTGGCCCGGGTGGCCGCCCTGCAGATCCCGCCGGAGTTCAACCCGGAACCGCTGGTGCTCGGCGACCAGACCTACTACCTCATGAGCGCGTCCGAGCGGGTGGTCTTCTTCGAGGAAGGGGCCTGCGCCGACCTGGGCATGATGCTCGGATCGCCGGGCGGTCCCATGAGCGGCGTCGTGGTGGACGCGCTGGGCAGCCAGGAGCAGAAGGAGTGGTTCTACGGTCGGCTGCTGGTCCGTCCGACCTGGACGTTCTTCGCCCTCTCCGAGCCCGAGCACGGCTCGGACGCCGCGAACATGGCGACCAGGCTGACGACGCCCCTCGACCCGGACGGCCCGGCTCGGCTCAACGGCGTCAAGCGCTACGTGGGCAACGCGGGCCGGGCCGAGTTCGGCGTCGTCTTCGCCCGGACCGGGCCCGGACCGCTGGGGTTCGCGGCCACGCTGGTCGACGCGACCGCCCCTGGGTTCGCCACCACCCCGGTGCGGACCATCGGCGTACGCGGCGCCGGGCTCGGCGAGATCACCCTCGACGACGTCGAGCTGGCGCCTGACCGGGTGCTCGGCGCCCACCTGCGGCCCAGCCGGCGCGGGATGGCCGCCTGGCTGCGCACGTTCAATCTGCTGCGCCCTGCGGTGGCGGTCATGGGGGTCGGCGTCGCCCGCGCCGCCTACGAGTACGTGCTGGCCGAGCGCAGCTCTTTGCGGGTCACCGAACGGCTGCGCCTGGAGCGGATGGAGCGGGCCATCGCCACCACCCGGCGGATGCTGCGCGGCGCGGCCGCCGCGGTCGACCACGACCCGTCCGCCGGGCATCTCGCGTCGGCGGCGAAGGCCACCTCGGCGCGGCTGGCCGAACGCGTGACGCTGGCGGCCCTCGACTTCTTCGGCCCCGGGGCCCGGCTGGAACATCCGCTGCTGGACAAGCTGGTCCGCGACGCCGGTTCGGTGGAATACATGGAGGGCACCAGCAATATCCAGCGGCTGGGCGTTTTCGGCGGCCTGCTGCGCGGCGCCTTCCCGCCACTGCAAGCCGCCCGGCTGCCGACCGAGAGCTGATCCGACCCGATGCCGACTGCGCAGGACAGGTGGGGACAATGACCGACGACATCGGCGAGCTGATGTCGGTCGTCGCGCACACGATGGGCGACGTGCTGCTGCGTGCACCGCTGGCGCCGACCGAAAACTTCTTCGACTGCGGCGGCGACTCGATGCGGGCCGTCGAGGTGCTCTCCCGGCTGATCGAGCGGTACGAGCCGGTGGGCGAGGAGGCTGTCGAGCGGCTCCGCTCCGAGCTCCTCACGGTGATCTTCGACGACGCCAGCCCCGCCGCGCTGGCCTCGGTCATCGTCGACCACAGCGGCATCGAGGTGGAGACGTGACGACGACCCCGCGGAACGACGTCGCAGCCGGGACCGAACCCGTTGCGATCGACGAGCTCGCCTACTACGCCGGGCAGAGCGCGGTCACCGACCCGGGACGGCAGGCCGCCCGCCTGGTCGACCTGCCGACCGACCCACTGGCCATGCGCGCCGTGGTACGCGGGCTGTTCACCCACTTCCGGTCCACCGACCTGGCCGCCCTCGGCATCCCGGCCGGCCGACTGGCGGAGGTCGACCTGCGCTACTCCGAGGCGATGCTGCGGCGCATCATCGAGCTCGACGACCGGCCGATCGTCGAAGAGCGCCCGCCCAACCGGCGGATGGTCGGCAGCTGCCGCGACTACGCCGTGCTCTACCTGACCCTGCTGCGCCACGCCGGCGTGCCGGCCAGGGCCCGGGCCGGGTTCGCCTCATACATCATCCCGGGCTGCACCATCGACCACGAGCTGGTCGAGGTGTGGGACGACGGGCAGCGACGTTGGCGCCGGGTCGACGTCGAGCTACCCGACGTGCACGTCGACGAGACCGACGGGGTGAGTTTCAGCTCGTCGGACGTCCCGCCCAACCGCTTCATCGTCGCCGGCGACGCCTGGCTGCGCTGCCGAAGCGGCCTGGCCGACCCGATGTCGTTCGTCGTCGACCCCGACTTCGAGGACGGGCTGACGAAGGGATGGCCGTTCCTGCGCCACAACCTGGTCGACGACCTGGCCGGGCTGAACAAGGTGGAGATGTTGCGCTGGGATTACTGGGGCATGACCCGCCACGGCGAGATCAGCGCCGAGGACGGCGCGCTGCTCGACCGGGTGGCCGCGGTGACCACCCCGGAGGTGCCCTTCGACGAGGCCAGACGGCTGTACGCGGGGGAGCCCGAGCTGCTCGCCGTGCCCCAGCGGGTGCTCAGCTACAGCCCGTCCACGCCGAACCCGGTCGAGGTGGAGCTGATCAGCGGACTGGGCGGCTAGTAGTACTTCGTCATGGTCGGGGTTTGTTTCGGGGTTTCCGTCTGGTGGGGGAAGCGGGCCTTGCAACTGGGGCAGGTGCCGACCAGCCGGGTCAGGAGGGCTCGTAGTTCACGGAGTACGGCGTAGAGGGTCAGGAGCCCGTGTCATCCAATGCCCACGCCACCGGCCCGATTGCCTCTTCCATCCGGCACGCCAGCCGCCGCCACACCGGCACCACGTCCCACGGGCTGACCAGCACCTATGCACCGAGCATTCTGGCAACCATCTATCGGGTGCGCGCGGACGGCACGCCGACGACGTCCTCTCGGCCCACACCGCCCCGGCGCAACGCGGTGGCGACCCGGTCGGCGGCCGCGCGCAGCTGCGAGTAGGGCCAGGTACGACCGCCGACGGTCACCGACGGTCCGGACATCCCGATGCCTCCAGGTTGGGTCGTCGGGCCGCGGTCAGCGCCAGCTGACGGGCCAGGTAGGGCGCGACCGCGCTGTCCGGGTGGGTGGCGAGCAGCTCCGGCGGGCCGGCCGCGACCAGCCGGCCCCCGTCCTCGCCGCCGCCGGGTCCGAGATCGACGATCCAGTCGCTCGCGGCGGCGAACTCCACGCTGTGCTCGATGACGACCACCGTGTTGCCGCGGTCGACCAGGTCGTGCAGGACGTCGAGCAGCACCTGTACGTCGGAGAAGTGCAGGCCGGTGGTGGGCTCGTCGATCAGGTACAGGGTCCCGCCCTCGTCGCGCCGGAGCAGCTCGCGAGAGAGCTTCAGCCGCTGCGCCTCCCCGCCGCTGAGCGTTGCGGTGTCCTGCCCGAGCCGCAGATAGCCGAGCCCCACCTGGGACAGCGTGCGGAGCGGATAGGCGATCGCCGGGACGTCGGCGTAGAGCTCTATCGCCTCTCCGACCTCCAGAGCGAGCGTCTCGGCGATCGTGCGTCCACGGTGGGTGATCTCCAAGACGCGCGCCGAGTACCGTAGGCCGTCGCAGGACGGGCAGCGCACCGAGACGTCGGCGAGGAACAGCATCTCGACCCGGACTACGCCCTTGCCCGCGCAGCGGTCGCAGCGCCCGCCCGCCTCGCTATTGAAGCTGAACATCGCCGTGGAGTACTGACGCCGCACGGCCTCGTCGGTGCGGGCGAACAGCTTGCGGATTTCGTCGAACACCCCGAGGTAGGTCGCGGGCGTCGACCGGGACGAGCCGCCGATCGAGTCCTGCGTCACGGTCGTCACCCGGCGGACGTGCTCCGCGCCGCGGAGCCGGTCGAACGGGCCGACGGGGGTGCGCTTCCACCGCACCGCGGTGTCGACGGCCGGCTGTAGCGTCCGGGTGATCAGGGAGCTCTTGCCGCTCCCGCTCACGCCGGTGACGCAGGTCAGCACCCCGATCGGGATGGTGAGATCGACTCCGCGGAGGTTGTTCAGCCGGGCGCCGGTCAGTTCCAGCCTGCGGTCGTCCGGGCGGCGGCGCTCCGGCCGGGGGGAGACCACCGTCCGCTCGTTCCGAAGGTACGCGCTGGTAGCCGACGTGCGGTCGGCGATGACATCGGCGGTCGGACCGGCCGCGACGACCAGTCCGCCGCGCGTCCCAGCGCCGGGCCCCATGTCGACCAGGTAGTCGGCCGCCTCCATCGTCTCCCTGTCGTGCTCGACCACGAGCACCGTGTTGCCCGCCTCGGCCAGCCGGCGCAGCATCCCGATCAGCCGCCCGTTGTCCCGCGCGTGCAGGCCGATCGACGGCTCGTCCAGCACGTAGACGACACCGACCAGGCCCGATCCGAGTTGCCGGGCCAGCCGGAGCCGCTGGCCCTCGCCGGCCGAGAGCGTGGGCGCGGAGCGGTCGAGCGAGAGGTAGTGCAGGCCCACCTCGAGGAGGAACTCGACCCGGGCGTCAACCTGGTCGAGCAGTTCGGCGGAGAGCTCGGCCAGGAACTTGCCGGCCAGTTCGGCACGGACCTCGCCGACCCAGTCCCGCAGCCGGGAGATCGCCAGCCCGTTGACCTCCGCGATGTTGCGGCCGGCCAGGCGCACCGCGAGCGCCTCCGCGGCGTGCCGGGTGCCGCCGCAGGAGCCGCACTGCCGCTGGACCATGAAGCCCTGGTAGAACGACTTGCGCTCGGGCGAGTCTGCGTCCTTGAACAGCCGCTCGATGTGCTCGGTCAGATCGCCCAAAATCCGGTCACCGACCTCGGCGGGCAGGTCCTCCCAGGGGGTGTCCAGGCTCGCCCCCGCCTCGGCCAGCAGGTCCGGCAGTTCCCGTTGCGGCCACCAGGTCTTCTTGCCGCGGCGGCGGTCGCCGTAGAAGGTGAGCGCACCGGAGCGGACCGACTCGCGGGCGTCACCGACCAGTAGCGCGGCGTCGACGCGGTAGGTGTAGCCCAGCCCCTGGCAGGGGTCGCACATCCCGGCCGGTGAGTTCGGCGTGAACCAGTCCGACGAGGTCGCGTGCACCTCGGTGCCGCAGTACGGGCAGACCCAGCCGGCCGCGAGGTGCCGCACCGGCGTCCGGTCACGCAGCACGGTCAGCCGCCGCTCGGCCCGCAGCTCCCGTTCGACGAGGAGCCCGGCGTCGGCCAGCGTGTCGGCGTCCGGGGCGGCCTCCAGACGCAGCACCTCCGTCTCGCCGCCGTCCGGCTCGGTTGCCACTAGCCGCACCGGCCCCTCGGTCGCCGCCTCGGCCAGCGCGGCGAGGTGCGCGGCGGTGTCCAGCGGCGCGACCTCGGTGCCGCACTTGCGGCAGTCGTGCCGTCCGGCACGGGCGAAGAGCAGGCGCAGGCGGTCGGAGATCTCGGTGATCGTGCCGACGTTCGACCGCGGGTTGCGGCTGATCGTCCGCTGCTCGATCGCCACGGTCGGGCTTAGGCCGCTGACCCAGTCGACCGTGGGTTTACCGACCTTCGGCAGCCTGCGCCGCACGTGCGCGGAGAGGCTGTCGAGGTACTGCCGGTAACCCTCGGCGTAGATCGTGTCGAACGCCAGCGACGACTTGCCGCTGCCGGAGACTCCGGTGACGACGGTCAGGCCGCCTCGGGGCAGGGACAACTCCCCGATCCGCAGGTTGTGCTGGCGGACACCGCGGAGCACGATACGCTCGGGGTCCCGCACGTGTTCACTCATCGCCTGTCCTTTCCGGTGGTGCGCAGGGCGTTCCCGTCCACCCAGCCGTCGAGGGT